>NZ_LSSO01000009.1:0-17199 GCF_001645205.1 Brevibacillus sp. SKDU10
ATCCGTCTCTCCCCACCATACTTGTAAGTAAAGCACTTTGACTGTTAGTCAGGGTGCTTTTTTGTATTAGCTAGTATTTGTGTTTCAATTATTTGATGAAATGGCTTCAAATACAATTATTTTATGACACATGATTATCTGTATGTTATCCTATCATTGAGAAAGAGAGTAAGATAAGAATATACATAGTAAGAAATTGTGCTAGCTAATACTAATAAAATAGCTGAATTTTCCTTAAAAACCAAAAAAGGACTGGCTTCACCTTTATTGAAGGGAATCTAACGATTGATTTGTCTAAATCTTGTATCCTCTTTCTGTTTCTTTTGTTGAGTAGATGGAGAAGGCGCATTTTTTAGTTAGTCAAGGAAAGATAGAAGGAAGGTCCTTCTTTTGCAAAATCTCGTTCCACAGTTCTTCGTCATGCGATTAAATGAAAGCTCTGTTTGTCATACTAGAAAAGAGGAACTAATGAAACTGGGGTGGATACGTGATTTCAGAACAAGATATTATGAAGATAAAGCAACAGATGAATCGGGAAGTCAGTAAGCTTGTCAATATTGTATTAGCAGACTCACAACAAGTGGCTGGCGAAATTTCGGAAGCAACCGATGAGGAGATTCGCTTATCTGATGGGCGAAGCTACAGGTATGAAAATATCCGAGAAATTAATGGTCTATAAAAATGAAAGCGTTAACAATTAGATTAGAAAGAGCCGAAATTATTTTATAGGAAGCTGCGATGTCCTAGCCGTCCTATCACCCTGTATTTCTTAAGGCTAAAAAAGGGGGCAGAAGCACCCCCTGTCATAGTTTATAGACCTGAAATTGGAAAGAAGTAGGCCAATGCATCAGGTAGCACACGTTGCCAAAAGCCCCATACATGGTCGCCGTGATCCTCAATATAGGAGATACGTGCTTGCTTTTGATCCAAAACAGACTTCATTCTTCGGTTGTAGTCTAAGAAATCGTAGGTGCCTGTACTGGTTTCGACTTGCAGCTCTTCCAAACCTACAATCATCCACATATTCATCCAGGATAGGTCAGTTTCTTTTTTCGCTTCATCAATAGAGGCATCAAAGAATGCTCCTGATAAAGAGATGATTTTGTGGAATAGATGAGGGTAATCAAGAGCTAGATGGAACGAAACTGTACCACCAAGGGAGTCGCCGGCTAGAATACGGCTATCAGGGTCTTGGCGAATTGGGTATTTGTCTTCAATATAAGGGACAAGCTCCTCTGCGAAGAAGCGTTTGTACCCAGGGTTTCTTTCCCCAACATGTGAGTATTCACTGGTGCGTTTGCTTCGTTCGTTTGAGACACCGACAATAATCATAGGCTCCATGCCTTCTTCAAGAATAAGGCGGTTAGCAATTGTAGCGATTCGACCCATCGTAAAGAACTCGTTTCCATCCTGACAATAGATGACCGGGTAGGAGAGCATGTCATTGTAACCCGGGGGTAAATATACTTTTACTTGGCGTGGTGCATCTAGGTACTTGCTGGTAAGTTCTTCTTTGATGATGGTTCGTTTTAGGATGTCTGACATCGAATGAAAACCTCCCGACAATTATTCTATCGTTTTAACAAATTGTAATTAAGGTCTTGCAAAAAAATGATACAGAACTTATCATTGATAATAACAGGAACAAGTAAACCCCTGTAATGACTATATTATAACACAAAAAACAGAGTCATGAACTGAAATATAACAGTTGAAATAACTTTTATATGGTTCACATATACAGGGCTTTCGTATCTTCCGAAAAATGTAATTTTACTCCAAACAAAACTCCGTTAATGAGGTGAGCTAAATGACTGTATCTACTGCTGTAGAACATATCGGTCACAATGAGCCATTGCAAATTCTGGCTCCGGATGGAACTGTTGTTAATCCTGAAATGATGCCTAAGCTTTCTGATGAAGAGCTTCGTGAAATTATGCGTCGCATGGTTTTCACTCGTGTTTGGGACCAACGTGCAATTAGTTTGCAACGTCAAGGTCGTCTGGGCTTCGTAGCTCCAGTTTCTGGGCAAGAGGCTACTATGGTAGGTTCTGAATTTGCTTTGAGCAAAGAAGACTTTATCCTACCAAGCTACCGTGACCTTCCACAAATGGTATGGCATGGTGTTCCTATGTACCAAGTATTCTTGTGGTCCCGCGGTCACATCGAAGGTGGACGTTACCCTGACGGTGTAAACGTATTGATGCCACAAATTATCATTGCGGCACAATGTACACAAGCTACTGGTGTAGCAATGGGCTTTAAGCTTCGCGGAGAAAAGAAAGTAGCAATCAACTACTTCGGTGATGGTGCAACTTCTCAAGGTGACTTCTATGAAGCTATGAACTATGCTGGTGTATACAACCTACCAGTTATCTTCTTTAACCAAAACAATGGTTACGCAATCTCCCTGCCGTTTGCTAAGCAAACAAAATCCGAAAACATCGCTGTTAAATCCGTAGCAGCTGGTATTTCTAGCGCTCGCATTGATGGTATGGACGTTCTTGCAGTTGTAAAAGCAACACAAGTTGCAAGAGAACGCGGCATTAACGGTGGAGGAGCTACATTGATCGAAGCTCTTACATACCGTTTCGGTCCTCACTCCATGTCTGGTGATGATCCAACTCGTTACCGTACTGGTGAAGAGCAATCCGAATGGGAACAAAAAGATCCATTAATTCGTTTCCGTAAATTCCTAGAAGCAAAAGGACTATGGAGCGAGCAAGATGAAGAGGCAGTAATCGAAGAGGCAAAAGCCCATGTTGCTGAGCAAATCAAGAAAGCTGACGAAACAGCAAAAATGAAAGTTTCTGAGCTTATTGATGTGATGTTCGAGACTTTGCCTCCACACCTAGAAGAACAAAAAGCAGAATATCTGGCAAAGGAGTCGAAGTAAGCCATGGCAAATTTGACAATGATTCAAGCCATTACTGATGCGATGCGTATTGAATTGGCACGCGACCCTCAAGTTCTAGTATTTGGGGAAGACGTGGGTAATAATGGCGGTGTATTCCGTGCAACAGAAAATCTGCAAAAAGAGTTTGGCGAAGATCGCGTATTTGATACACCTCTAGCTGAATCTGGATTTGGTGGATTGGCAGTAGGTCTTGGTATCAACGGATTCCGTCCAGTTGTTGAGATTCAATTCTTTGGTTTCGTTTTTGAAACAATTGATGCGATCGCAACTCAAGCTGCTCGCATGCGTTACCGTTCTGGTGGAAAATTCACTAGCCCAATCGTATTCCGCTCTCCATTTGGTGGAGGCGTAAAAACCCCTGAGTTGCATTCTGACTCACTAGAAGGTATCTTCCTTCAAACACCAGGTGTGAAAGTAGTAATCCCATCTAATCCTTACGATGCAAAAGGTCTATTGATCTCCGCGATTCGCGATAACGATCCGGTAATCTTCCTTGAGCATATGAAACTATATCGTTCCTTCCGTCAAGAAGTACCAGAAGGCGAATATACAATTCCATTGGGTAAAGCAAACATCGTTCGTGAGGGTACAGATGTAACGATCATCACTTACGGTGCAATGGTTCAAACAAGCATGAAAGCTGCCGAAGAATTAGAAAAACAAGGTAAAAGCGTTGAAGTTATCGACTTGCGCACCTTATCTCCATTAGATATGGAAACAATCCTTGCTTCCGTACAAAAAACAAATCGTGCAATCGTTGTGCAAGAAGCACAACGCACTGCCGGTGTCGCTGCTGAAATCATCGCGCAAATCAACGAAAAAGCTATCTTACATCTAGAAGCGCCTGTTCTTCGTATCGCACCTCCAGATTCCGTGTTCCCGTTTGCACAAGCAGAAGATGCTTGGTTGCCTGATGTAAAAGGTGTTATTGACGGCGTGAACCGCGTATTGGAGTTCTAAGATTCGTATAATCAATGGCGGAAAGTAAGCTTTCCGCCTTCTTTCTCGAAATCGATAGGAGGGAATTATAGTGGCACGATTTGAATATAAATTGCCAGAAACTGGTGAAGGTATCCACGAAGGTGAAATTGCAAAGTGGCATGTAGCTGTGGGAGATACAATTGAAGAGGATCAAGTTATCCTAGAAGTACAAAATGATAAATCCATGGTAGAACTACCATCTCCTGTTGCAGGTAAAGTACTTGAGATCAATGTGAGTGAAGGTACTGTTTCTACAGTAGGTGACACACTATGTGTTATTGAAGTAGAAGGTGCATTGCCTGAAGGTGCAGATCATGGACATGGTGGCGAAAGCGCAGCACCTGCTCAAGAAGCTCCTAAAGCTACTGAAGCACCAGCGGCGGCTGCAGCACCAGCTGTTGCTCAAGGCGGAGCTCCAATTGATCGCAAGCATGTACTTGCTACTCCTTCCGTGCGTAAATACGCTCGTGAAAAGAACATCGATTTGGCGCTTGTACCAGGTACAGGCGGTAAAGTTGGTCGAATTACCAAAGCTGATGTAGATGCATATCTTGCTGGTGGCGCTACAGCACCTGCTCAAGCAGCAGCACCGCAAGCAGCAGCAGCACCAACTGCTTCTCAAGCAGCAGCAGCAACACCTACACAACACTACGCTCCACAAGCTTTCGAATTAGAAGAGCGCGTACCTTTGAAAGGTATCCGTAAAGCTATTTCTAAAGCAATGGTTAAATCTAAATACACAGCTCCACACGTTACTTTGTTTGACGAAGTAGACGTTACTGGCTTGGTTAACCTACGTAAAGAAGGTAAACCACTAGCTATGGAACAAGGAATTAAATTAACTTACCTTCCATTCATTGTAAAAGCAGTAGTGGCTGGTTTGAAAAAATTCCCAATCCTTAACACTTCTATGGATGATGAAACACAAGAAATCATCTTCAAAAAGTACTATAATATTGGTATTGCAACATCTACAGAAGACGGCTTGCTCGTACCTGTAGTTAAAGGCGCAGATCGTAAATCCATCTTCGAAATCTCTGCTGAGATTAACGAATTAGCTGGTAAAGCTCGTGACCGTAAAGCATCTGCCGATGAAATGAAAGGTTCTACTTTCAGCATCACAAACATCGGTTCTGCTGGTGGAATGTTCTTCACTCCAGTGATCAACCATCCTGAAGTAGCTATTTTGGGTGTAGGTCGCATTGAAGAGAAACCAGTAGTGAAAAACGGTGAGATTGTTGTTGCACCAGTCTTAGCGTTGTCTCTAAGCTTTGACCACCGTCTAATCGATGGAGATCCAGCGCAACGTTTCATGAACTATATCAAAAAGCTTCTGGAGAACCCAACACTATTGGTTATGGAGGGATAACAACATGGTAGTAGGAGAATTCGTAGAAGAAATTGACGTAGTAGTCATCGGGGCAGGTCCTGGTGGTTATGTCGCAGCAATCCGCGCAGCTCAATTGGGGAAAAGCGTAGTTGTAGTAGAACGTGGTAACGTAGGTGGCGTATGCTTGAACGTGGGTTGTATCCCATCAAAAGCCCTTATCCACGCTTCTCACGTTTATGAAAATGCACAGCATGGTGCTAGCATGGGTATTACCATGGAAAACGTAAAAGTTGACTATGCTAAAGTACAAGAATGGAAAAGCGGCATCGTGAAACAATTGACTGGCGGGGTTGCTTCCTTGTTCAAAGGAAACAAAATACGTCTAGTTTCTGGGGAAGCGTTCTTCTTGTCTGAGAATGAAATCAGCGTTTATAACGATAATGAGTCCCTTAAATTCAAGTTCAACAATGCGATTATCGCGACCGGTTCTCGTCCGTTCGAACTTCCAGCGTTTAAATGGAGCAAGCGAGTATTGTCCTCTACTGAGGTATTAAGTCTTGGCGAAATTCCAAAACGCATGGTAGTTATCGGTGGTGGATACATCGGGGTTGAGCTAGGTACAGTTCTTGCTAAATTTGGTACAGAACTTACAATCCTTGAGGGTGCAGACCATATCCTACCTGGATTTGAACAAGACATGACTCGTCTAGTTGAACGTCGTTTGAAAAAACACAACGTGAAAATTCATACCAAAGCTCTTGCAAAAGGCGTGGAAGAATCAGAAAACGGTGTAGTCGTAAAAGCAGAAGTAAAAGGAGAAGAAATGTCCTTTGAAGCTGATTACGTACTAGTTACTGTTGGCCGTAAGCCTAACACAAATGATATCGGTCTTGAAGCGATCGGCGTGAAAATGAACGAGCGCGGATTGATCGAAGTAGATAAACAAGGTCGTACAAGTCTACCACACATCTTCGCGATTGGTGACATTGTTCCAGGTCTTGCGCTAGCTCACAAAGCTTCTTATGAAGGTAAAGTGGCTGCTGAGGCAATTGCGGGACATGCGGCTGAAGTGGATTACAAGTGCATTCCTTCTGTTGTATTCTCCGATCCAGAAATGTCCAGTGTGGGTATCTCTGAAAGAGAAGCAAAAGAACAAGGTCTAGATGTAGTTGTAGGTCGTTTCCCTTATGCTGCTAACGGACGTGCTCTATCTGTTAATGCCGGCGAAGGATTTGCAAAAATCATTGCTGACAAAGAAACAGGAGTAGTTCTAGGTGCACAATTCGTTGGGGAAGATGCTTCTAACATCGTATCTGAAGTAGCTTTGGCTATTGAGATGGGTGCTACATTGGAAGATATCGAGCTAACTATCCATGCTCACCCAACTTTGGGCGAAGTAACATTGGAAGCTGCAGAAATGGCGCTTGGTCGTCCGATCCACGTAGTGGTAAAATAATTATTCTCTATAGAAAAGGGTTGCTGGAATAGACCAGCAACCTTTTTTCTTTACTCGTAAAAGAAGGTTATATTAGCTTGCAAGAAAAAGATAAGAGTGTGTACAAACATACCGAGTATTACAAGCTAATAAAAGAGCTCAGGTATACATTTTAGAGCCAGAGCGTTTAAACTCTTCTGCCTTTTGAGAAAGCCCTGTTTCAATGAGAGAATCTTCAAGACTTGGTGTACTTTTATCCGACAATTGACTGTTATCAACCATTCCTTTTAATTCATGACTAATTTTCATGCTGCAAAATTTCGGTCCACACATCGAGCAAAAATGCGCTGTTTTAGCTGGTTCAGCGGGAAGAGCTTCATCATGATAATCGCGTGCTCGCTCGGGATCTAATGATAAATGAAATTGATCGTGCCAGCGAAATTCAAATCGTGCTTTTGACATCGCATCATCCCATGCTTGAGCAAGGGGATGACCTTTTGCTAGATCGGCGGCATGCGCTGCGATTTTATAGGCGATGACCCCTTCTTTTACATCATGCTTATTAGGCAGTCCTAAATGTTCTTTCGGCGTTACATAGCATAGCATCGCAGTACCAAACCAGCCAATCATAGCAGCACCAATGGCAGAGGTAATGTGATCATATCCGGGGGCAATATCAGTTGTAAGCGGCCCTAACGTATAGAAGGGAGCCTCCTGACAAATATCCTGCTGAATGTCTACGTTTTCTTTAATCTTGTGCATGGGAACATGTCCCGGCCCTTCGATCATGACCTGAACATCATACTCCCAGGCCATTTTCGTTAGTTCACCCAAGGTTTCCAATTCCGCCATTTGAGCAGCATCATTGGCATCCGCAATGGACCCCGGCCGCAGACCATCCCCTAAGGAGAGTGAGATATCGTAAGCACTTGCAATTTCACAAATCTCACGGAAATGTGTATACAAGAAATTCTCCTGATGATAGGTAAGACACCAAGAGGCCATAATGGAACCTCCTCGCGAAACGATTCCTGTCACACGATTCATGGTAAGAGGGATGTAACGAAGCAAGAGTCCAGCATGCACTGTGAAGTAGTCCACACCTTGTTCTGCTTGCTCGATTAACGTATCCCGGTATAATTCCCAGGATAAATTCTCTGGTTGTCCTCCCGCTTTCTCCAAAGCTTGATACAATGGTACAGTTCCGACTGGTACAGGAGCATTCCGTAAAATCCATTCACGTGTCGTGTGAATATTTTTACCGGTCGATAAATCCATTATGGTATCCGCTCCCCAGCGAATTGCCCAGACCATTTTTTCAACTTCATCTTCTATGGAGGAAAGAACAGCCGAATTTCCAATATTAGCGTTTATTTTTACCAAAAATTGCTTGCCAATAAGCATAGGCTCTAGCTCGGGGTGATTTATATTAGCTGGCAATATGGCGCGTCCACTGGCAATTTCTTGACGTACTACCTCTGGCTTTATTCCCTCACGTATCGCTGCGAATTCCATTTCAGGTGTAATGATGCCTTTACGTGCATAATGAAGCTGAGTGACGCGTTTTCCTCTACGTGCTCGCAGAGGTGGACGATTTTCAAATTCTTGAACAGGAAGCGAGTTAGCATCCTTTGATTTTGTAGGGGCAAGATTTTTGGAGGCCCCGTATGTTTCTGTGTCATTGCGTTCTAAAATCCAAGGAGAGCGGAGTGGTGCAAGACCTTTGCTTAGATCAATCGTTTCAAACAGTGTTTCATCTGTGTAGGGTCCGCTCGTATCATACACTTGCAAAGGAGCATTTGGAGTAACGCGTCCTTGCTGATCAACAGTAGGAGAAAGCATAATTTCACGAAACGGAACCAGTAGATCAGGCCTTGAGCCTGTCACATATCTCTTGCGACTTGCTGGAAAAAAAGACGGAGTTGATAAAATAGACATTGCTATACCTCCCAACATCATTTGGCAACTAGCTAGGGACGGTAGGAGCGACAAACTAAAAAGAGCCATACAGCAAAGGCTGACGGCTCTTATCCATACAAAATAAACATGCTGAAATAAACGAAGTCATTCGTATGGGATCGTTTCCTACGCTGGCATTATCCAGATCAGGTTTCACGGTCGGTAGCAGAGTTCTCCACCCTCTCAGCCTGGCTTCATCCAAGCTCCCGTATCCATATGTAGTTGCCCTTCTACCATATCATATGGAAAAATGTGGGTCAATAGGACTGATGGAACGTTATGTGTGGGAAAAATAAACAAAACCGCCAATCCGGCCAGGGACAGGCGGTTTGTTAAGCAGAGGGTTATCCTTCGCGTGTTTTAACTTGACGGGAATGATTCTTTTGCTTTACCTTTTTGGTTCCTGGCAAAGGTTCCCCGGTTTGTTCTAAGCCTTGAAATTGGTTATTATATGTTTGATGCGGATTTTCTACTAAGAAATCATCTTTTGCCATCCTTATCAGCTCCTTCGTGATTAGTATGGGAGGGAAATTGGTATCACATGCATTGGGAAGTGTTTGTAACGCTGTGAATTATAGTTAAACAGGAGAGGACAGATTTTTATGAAAAAAAGATCGATGTTTATGGCAGTGCTCGCTAGCTTATTACTTGTAACAGGCTGTAGTGGAAATCAATCAAATACGACGCCTATTGAACAAGCCCAAGATATAAAGGTTAATCAGATAGATCTCACAGCGGAGCTCAAGTTTACAGAGCAAGCTATGATTGGGAAAACGACACTAGCTCAGATGGAAAAAATATATGGACCTGCTGTAGAAAAAAAGACCATTAAAAGTAATTTTCGTACCAATTTAAAATCAGAGAATGGACCAAATCCAGAAGTAGAGCAAGAAGTAGCTTTTATCAAGATCAATCCATTAACAGGGGCAAAATGGAATAAGGCCTACCCCTTATATTTTACCAAAACGGCTGACCCTACATTAGTAGCTGCCCAAGTGATGTTAAAACGCGGAGATTTGATGAAAAATCTTGAGTCTAAAAAGCAACTAACCCTAGAAGATATCAAAAAGGTATATGGAGCGCCAACACGCGACCTAGGAAGAGTTCTGGAGTATTATGATTTCAAAAATAAAGCTGTTCTGCATGTCATTCTAACGGACAATAATCAAATTTCCACTATGCTAACCCATTATGGATTGTTGTATGCGGACAAGCAAGAGGATATGATTGAGAATGAAAATATCATTAAGCGTTTGAGTCAGGAACAAGGATCAGCATCTAAGTAAAAACGGCCAGAAGCCTTTATAAGAGTCATAACCTATAAAGCCGTGGCGAATGGAGGGATCATCATGCCAACCTTGATTGCACCCGTATTTAATACCATAACAGATAAACCACTTCGCATACAGCTAAGTGAGGATTTCTTTCTGGTATCCGGCTTTGAGCCCTTGTATAAGATTTGTCATGAGCGCTTGCGTCCACAGATGAACGAGAATCGGCTTCATTTTGAAGAAAAGGTAAAACCAAACTCATTGTTTCTCTATGCAGAGTATCCTACCTTAAAAGTAAAAGAGGATCGTCCTTTTATAGCTGAAATAGAGAATCGCTTAAACATGGCGAATGGAGAAGGGGTTTGTTCGATCCCTTATCTATTAACAATGGAAGAAAATCGGTATGGGATTAATTATTTAAAACGCTCATTAGATGGTCCTAAGTTTATATATACCGATCAAATAGAGGGATTGTTCAAGCGTCTAATGAATGCAGATATCTCGTTTCCAACCGTTCCGTATCGCAGATATTTATTAGCTTTAGAAAAGAAATCGTTGGAGGATGAGTTGTTAGATTTATGGATTGCTTTGGAGTCTTTGTTTGTACCAGATGGTAAAAAGGGAGAGATTACGTACAAGGTGCGAACAAGAATTGCTTATTATCTGGGGCAAACACCTGAAGAAAGGATTAGGATTGCCAATTTTATTAAAAACTCCTACAACCATCGTTCTGAAGTGGTTCATAGCGGTAAGGATTTAGGTAATACAATCAAAGAAGAAATACAGATATTACGTCAGATTGCCAGAGCTACCCTTATTAATTTAGCTCTAGAAAAAACCAAACTACAAAAGCTGAGGGAACAACTAGACAATTTGGTGCTAACTGGCAGAACATATAAAGAGGAATTTTCACCTGCTTATTTTGAACATATTGTCTTGCCCTAGAAATGAATTAAACAGGGGAATAGCAGGGGGAACCTTCTTAAATAGAAAAGCAGCTACTCGTTTTCTAGGAGTGGCTGCTTTTTTTAAAACTAAACAAACGAATAAAGACATAGGCTTGCTTTGTTAAGATAAATCGTGTTTGTCACGAATATGATTGATTAAACCAACCGAACCTGCTTCGACTAACTCGTACACATAATCAAATCTACCTGTAAAATAGGGATCTTCGACTTCTGTTTCCTTATAAGCGGGAGCATAATCCATCAGTTTGGTAACATTTTTAGCATCTGGAGCAAAAGCACACAATTTTTCTACATTGGAATTGTCCATGCATACAATATAGTCAAATTGTTGAAAATCAGCAGAACGAATTTGTCTAGCAAAAATAGTATCAAAACGAATGTTATGCTTCGTTAATACTAGTTGAGTCCCTTCATGTGGAGGGTTTCCAACGTGCCAACTGCCAATCGCTGCTGAATCAATTTCAATGAATTCCTCTAGTCCGGCGAGTTGTACTTGATGACGAAAAACTGCCTCTGCCATGGGTGATCGACAAATGTTGCCTAGACAAACAAATAACACACGTACCATATGAAAAACCTCCTTACATTGCATATGAACAAAGCAAAACCTCGGCTATCAAGCTCGCCGAGGTTATTTGTTTTAATCTACTCACATGCCTATTCTTAGTATACCATCCATGCGTTTGGTAACCAACGACCACGTGGGTCGCCATTTGCGGATTTTGTGAGAACATTGCCTTTGTCAACCATCATGGAAGAAGTACCGCCGTCCATAGCCATTCCATTTACAGCGCCGTATTCTTCGAGCAGATCAGCCATATCTTTCATGCTAGCACCAATAGAGTGCTTTTGACGACCATCAATAACAATGAACAAGATGGTGCCATCAGCCATCTGGCCTACAGCCGTACGTGGAGCGATTCCCCAGCTAATCGGATCTTTTCCGGCAAAGAGGTTCTTTCCATTTACCACCAATTGAGGTCGAAATGACATAGCATCTCTAATATTCATCTTCAACAGCTCTTTAGAGGTATAACGACCTGTGATTAACTTTCCGCTATAATCAATTCCAAGCACGGTGTCCCCGCCGGATGGATTGTAATCCTGAAGCAGTTTTCCATCTACGATCACTAGTCCAGCTGCTTGGCTGCCGTACCCCATAAAATTGGGATCATAAAAGCCGCTTGCATTGACTCCACCAATTGCATTCGTTCGTTCTGAGAATTCACTAATCCATTCACCGCGTGGTTTACCCCGGTTCTTTTTTGTACCGGTTGTTTGAATTAAGTGTACACGGTTAGGATCAGAAACCTTCATCACGTATCCTTTAAAGTAATGAGCGGGATTGAAGTATTTTTCTACCGGAATAACTTCAGTCAGCTCTTTTTGAACAGGCTTTTCTTCTTGTTTTTCTTCTTTTGCCGGCGGAGTAGTTACCTCTGTAGGTGAAACGGAGTTAATCGCTTCGGGATTATTGATCTCCGCACGAAGAGAATTAAGGGCGTCTTCTCCTACCAATGTATATTTAGCCCAACTGGAGTGTTGAGTTGTGAGCAACGTTCCAGCAAGCCACAACCGCAAGTCGTGGGTTAAATAAAAACCGGCTACTAGTACAACGAAGGTTACAATACTTCCTAATAATAGTTTCTTTTTTCGTTTCGCTTTTCTCTTTTTTGATCTTCGCATGGGTTGTTGATCTTTAGAACTGCGAGTACGGGATAGTGGTGCCTCTGACATGTATCTCATTCCTATCTAGCTTAATCTGATATTTTTAGGTATAAGGAGGTAGTTCCATTTATATGACGCGCATGTGGATAAAAGGTTACGACCTTTTTGCATTCCATTGACAGCACTTACTGGATAGACCCTAATGAAGCTATCAGCATGCTTTCTCTTATTCTGGGTAAACTACATATGGAGGTGAGGTTTATGCGCGAATTTGATAAAGAGTTTCAGGAACAAGTAGAAGAGTACAGAAAAAATCCACCGGGCACTCATAACCAGCATAGTGAGACAGACCGCCATGATAAAATGGAAAAACACGAAACAAGAGTGGATTCTAACTCCTAATCTGGCTAATCTGATACGTAAGGGCGATGACTCTTTTTGAGAAATCGCCTTTTGCATACATATTTGGCGATGAGAGATGCAAAGATTGAATTTGATACCTTGGGTTTTCTTCTTGCCAAGAAAATGGTAAGCTAATCTGTACGAACTATTTGGTTGTAGGAGGATTTCTTCAGTGTCTAACGATTTTATGCAAATTACACGAGGTCCCATTGTAACATTTCTAAGGGAACGTGGCTATGAAAAGCTAACTCCTATTCAAGCACAAACCTTGCCGGTTATTCTAGAGGGAAAAGATGTCATAGCTGAATCTCCTACGGGATCAGGGAAAACAATGGCATATTTATTGCCTCTTGTCCAAAATTTAGATGAAACAAAAAAAGAATTACAAGTACTAGTATTAGCACCTACGCAAGAGCTGGTTATGCAGATTTATCGCGAGGCTACGCAGTTGTTAGCTTCTATTGGAATGCATGCCGCCGCACTGATTGGTGGAGTCGATGCGAAGCGCCAGTTGGACAAGCTAAAAACCCATCCAGCTATTGTTATCGGAACGCCGGGGCGCGTAAAAGAGCTGTTAGAAATACGCAAATTAAAAGTGCATACCGTGAAAAGTGTAGTAATCGATGAGGCTGATCGCATGCTCGATCGCGGATTTGCTAATCCGGTGCAGGATGTATTGCGCCGTTTAATGCGTGATACGCAACGCTTGTTTTTCTCTGCAACATTATCTAAACAAACACAAGCTTTAATAAAGAGCATGGCTCATGAGCCGGTAGTCATTGCAACAGAGGCTCCTGAGAGTAAATATGAAGTGCTTCATTTTTATTTAGTAGAAGAAGGGCGTAAAAAAGCAGATGCGCTTCGTCGTCTGATTCGTATGGTCAATGCTAAAAAAACACTTGTTTTCTTAAATACCATCGAGCGGGTTGATGAAATTAAAGAGAAGCTAACGTATCATCATCTAGAATGCGAACTGCTTCATCGAGATACGCCAAAAGTGGATCGAGCGCGGGCCCTGCAGCATTTCCGTGAAGGGAAGCTACCTGTATTAATCGTAACAGATGTAGCCGCTCGCGGTATTGATATTTCTGATGTTGAGCTGGTTATTCACTATGATCCTGCTACAGATGCCGATACATATGTTCACCGCAGCGGAAGAACGGGGCGTATGGGGAAGGCAGGACTGGTCTTTTCGATTGTGTTACCTAACCAACGATTTATCATCCAAAAATTCTCTAAACAAAAACAAATTCCGATTCTGGAAAAAGCGATGTCCTATGGGGCTTTGGTTGATCCAGGTGAGGCACGTAAGCCTAATTTGGGACAGAAAGCGAAACAGCGTGACTCTTCAACTGGAGATCGTACACCAGGTAAGCGCAGTCCTTCAAGAAAACGCTCCTAAAAGACCGCTTGTTTTTCTTAGTAGGTACATAAGCCCCCTCTAACTGTGACACATTAGTAGGGTACAAACATTCCTTATTAACGGAAGGTGGGAAGGGCTTGTGCGTAAAAACCGACTGTATGAAGAAAAGCTTTTGGTAAATGGGCAGATTGGTGGCGAGCGGTTATCCAGTCAGGAGCGCCAAACGTTGCAAAGAGAAGCTCAGGAATTAAAAGAACTGATGGAACAAGCAAAGCAACAAGAGATTGTCGAATAGGGTCCACGTTAAAAAGAGCGGCTAAAAAGCCGCTCTTTTCGCTACTACAAGGTTATAGCTGGTTATTTAGGACGTTTAGATAGAAAATAGAATAAAAAACAAAAACTGACCCCAAGAATAATGATCCAGATAATACTAGTAAAAGGTAAACTGCTCAATGTTTTCTCTCCTCCTAGATGACTAACCTGCTCATGAAAATTGCTCCTTATCTCCAATGTAAGCAAATCATCTGTTATAATCAAGTTCTGATAGCTAGAACGCGGGAAATAGAGAGAAGGAGAAACATTTTTATGAACTTTAGTATCGACTGGCTTTCCTTTTTTGTATTAGAGCAGATTGATGATGAGGGAACGAAGCAGGTACGCATGTCTAAAATTCTTTCCCATGATGAATATGAACAAAGCGAACTAAAAACGTTCCTTGACGGAGAATTTACCAAGATTGCGAAACGAAAAGTAGAAAAAAATCCCTTACATGATGCGGCGGCAACGAAATTGGGGCAATTTATCCTAGAGCCTGGACACCCGCTAGATTCAAATCCGAATTATGGGTTGTTTAAACGTTTACTGCATTCCGCAGCTAAGGAAGATATCAAATCGCATTCGCTAGACCTTCTACAATCATATGTCAAAACACCACAAGTTCGCGGTGGCGTACTTATAATCGTCAAAGCCAAGCTAGACAAGCTCGACGATTCATTCTTATTTCTGTTAAAATGTGATTTTGAGCAAAAAACAGCGGTGATCACGGATGAAAACAGCCTGATATCTAATGTGGAAATGGCCATTAATGCAAAAAATATCAAATCAATTATGTATCCCTTCATGGAAGAAGAAGGTATGGTAGATATTTATCATGTGAAAATTCATCAGTTCTCCCATGCCCGCTATTTTGAAGAATTTCTCAAATTTATCGAGTATCCGAGAACGATCACAGAGATTGTCTCTCAAGAAGTTATCTCGCTTGCAAAACAGCATATTGAATATACTTTTCCAGAAGATTCACCACAGCGTCAGCAGGAGGAAGAAGAAATCGAGCTAATAGCTGCGAGTCCTAAACGGGAGCTGGCTGAGAAATGGGAACATGAGACCGTCATGGAAGCAATGCACATCATTACGGAGCACCAACCTGAGATCGAACTGAAATTTAAATTGGATCACCTACAGGTAAGAGCAATGCTGTCCGATTATGGCACACAAATGCATATTGCCAAAGTGAATGGCCGTTATGTTGTTGTCTTAGAGGGAGATGCACTGCAATTTGAGAAAGGCTTCTCTCCTGTGGAATTTTTAAAGCCTAAATCTCTTCATGAGCTAGTAGATGACATTGAAAGAAGGGCTAAAGAAGCGACCATTCATCCTGGATACCAAGGAAACGGGGCTGAAGAAACCTCTAGTATGGAAGTAGCATCAGCACTAGCACCTTCAGATGATACCCCACCTTGGTAGGAACGATTTTTTTAAAAGGCAATACGCAAAGTAGCGATCCGACAAAGAGGTGAGTAGATGAGCTACAATCATGATCAAGAACAAAAACACAATCCAAAAGGCCGTGAATCCATTCAGAAGCGTGTAAAAGAATTATTGGAGAAAGAATTACCCGAGGGCTGGAGCTGTATTTTAGATGGCGAGCACATTAAGCTACAAGCTGTCATAAAAGAGGAGATCCATGAGCGTTCCATTTCCCTACAAACCTTATATAAGCAGGTGGAAGCTCAGCCTGACAACCGTCGTGAACTTTTATATCGCTATGTACAGCATATAATGGCAGCGGTAAAAGGAGCTACAGATACGAGTAAGCTAGAGGGAAATGAACAGAATGTGTATCCGGTGTTGCGCCATTCATCTTTCTTCGACCATCCTCGAGCAAAAAGCTTAATTACCCATCCCCATACAGCAGAAACCACAATTGCCTATGCATTAGATCGCGAGGACGGATACATTCTACTGGATGAGAAAATGCTGCAGCAAGCTGGATGGACGCAGGAGAAGCTCCATGATCTTGCGATGGATAATCTTGAGGCATCTCCTTATACCATGAAAAGCGATCAGGTAGGGGAGCATGTGCTTTATTTTCTCAATGCACAAGACGGGTATGCAGCGAGTCGGATTTTATTGCCCGGCATCCTACATGAATTTGAGGGGAAAAAGAAAGGAAAACTACTGGGAACCGCTATTCCTCACCAGGATGTCATGATCATTGGCGATCTAGCAAATGATAAAGGCGCACAACTATTAGCTCAGGTAACACACCATTTTGCAAGTAAAGGTGACGTGCCAATATGTCCGTTACCTTTCATCTATCAACAAGGGGAATTAGAGACCTACCTGGTCGTCAGTCCTAATCAGAAAGGATAAGAAAAATGCTAACGAAAATTGAAAAAGAACTACTAGAAGAATGCATGGATGATTTATATGCTGATTATAGCGATTATAAAAAAAGCTTGAAGCCAGGGCAAGAAATGAACGCAACCTATAAGACGTTTATTAGCATCACGAAAAAATTGGGATTGACCCAGCCTAAATAATCCAAAGTAATACAGCGGGATGACAAGAAGCTATACTCATTTTTTAGATAAAGGCTTCTGTCACAAGAAGAGCAACCTATAGT
>NZ_LSSO01000010.1:0-5458 GCF_001645205.1 Brevibacillus sp. SKDU10
GCAACCGGAGCAACTGGAGCAACCGGGGCAACCGGAGGTATTTTAGGTTTCGCAAATATATTTGACACAACACAACAAGCCGTAGCATTAAATGCCGCGGTCACTTTTAATACGAATGGAATCATCTTCCCTCCAAATTTAGTTACCCATATTGAAGGCACTGCTCCCATCACGATAAATCAAGCAGGTACTTATCTCATTACGTATGAGGTATTTCCACAACAGGGCACTTCTGCTTTTGCTTTATTCAATGGTCTAGCACAAATACCAGGCTCAAATTTTGGAGCTGGTTCAGGTAACCAAACTTACAGCGGGCAAGTGATCACCAATTTTGCAGCAGGGGATGTTCTTACCTTACGTAACATTGATGGGCCTACTGTATTACAGAATAGTGTATCAGGTGCGGGTCCTGCAGTTGTAAGTGCCTCTTTAGTAATTGAAAAACTTGCCAACATATAAAACATTCAGTGATTACTCTGTTTGAAGGCTGTTGAAAAATTTCGATGGCCTATTTTTTTTTGTAATGGTTTGTGAAGTCCGGTGTTTTAAAAGAATAAAGGCGGTTCATTTTTTATGCTTGTCATACGCGTTCACCTTCGTTGGAATTCTATTTTTACTGAATACTATCCATCTGTTGTGGTTTTCTTTTTACAATTTTGCCTAACATAATAATTTATATATCCATTTTTTCTGAGAAAAAACACCATCATAGAAGAAAACCCCGCTAAAAAGCGGGGCTTTCTCAACAATCCAAGACCTTACTTGCAAAGGGGTCTCGTTTCTTCATAGATCAAAAAGGAATACGTTCTGAATGAATCACATAATGATGTTCCGCTGCCCAAGCTATGAGGCCATTCCAGAAATCTTCACAGGCGACAATTATTTTGGACGGCTCTGCCAAGTCTCCAGACATCACCAGTCTAGCTACCTCGTCAAACCCTGCCGGACATTCGCAAGCTCCAATGATTCTGGCAAAACCATGGCCCCAGTCGAGTAGAGTTTTTGATTGTGCAACCCGATCACCATGGCACCGTATTGGGCAAACTGCATGGTCAAATAGGGCAGGTAGGTAAGAGGGCCGTTTAGACGTGCATTTCTAAGCTTCCCGATAAATTCATACATTTCACCTACAAGAACTTCATTGACTGCCTGTGTAAAATCTTTCTTTGTTGGTGATTCTGCCGCTTTTTTTAGCGTTGGAAAAAGCCCTTAGGATCATACAGACTAAGCAGGGAAAAGAAGGGGCCATGTGTAAGTGGCCAGTCTCCTTTCACAGTAGCGGCTGTGTTCAGTAGAAGATTGGCACTGTATGCATTCACTTCCGCTTTCCAAGGTCCCGCCGACCATTCATAACTAGATTCTACGTCTTCGCTGGATTCTTCTAGTACACAAAACATCTCAATGTCCGAAAAAGGGCCGTCTGTACCTCGGGAAACAGATTCATAGATTCCTGTGGCCAGGACTTTATCTTTGTATACCTCATGTAATCTCGCAGCAATTTCTTGGCAGTTTTGAAGTCTTTCACTTCGAGAAATTTTTACAGGTCCATTCATATTCATTCTCATACATCTCCCTTTGTAAATTTTGGGGTGAGGTTGATACGAATACATGAATGGAGGACCACGGGATTAACGGGGGACAATTTTTGGATGCATAAGAACTCCTCCCCATACATTATGGGGGATTATACCCAATCAGACTCTATTTCCTACATGGAACAATTGTGAAAAAGGACATTTTTCCTTACTCAATTCTTCTCTAGGTACCATCCCTATTACTATATACATTACGATAGACAGAAGGTGTTATCCTTTCGAATTTCTTGAATGTTTTAATAAAATAGCTAGGCTCACTGAATCCTAATTCATTGCTGATTTGAGAAATGGAGAGATCGGTTGTCTCTAAAATTTGTTTAGCCCACTCTATCTTCAAGCGTGGAATGAACACAGAAAAATTCTCCCCGGTTTCCTTGGTGAACAAACGACTGAAATAGCTAGGGCTAACATGGCAAATATCAGCCATATCCGCTAATGTAAAGTTTTCATTTTTATGAGCATAAATATAATCAAAGGCCGGTTGAAGAATGGTGCTGGTGGAAATTCTTTTATGGGTAGACATATTTATGATCTGACTATCAATAAGCGTATTTTCCAGCTCTTTTTTTATGGTTTGGATATTACGGTACGAGTGATTGGCAATAGCTTCAATAACAGGTTTGTCCGATGTTAACGCATGACGATACATATCAATAGTTGAATTTTTTGTAATGGCTTCTTCCACAATGTAAGTGCATAAATGATACAGCATTTCAGAAATGGTTGTTATTTCATCATAGGACAAGACGGGAAGAGAGGCATAGTCTTGTTCCAAGCCAAGCAGCTTTTTATGGGTATCGGCATTGGTTGGCCGGGTAACTATTTGTTCCAGCTCCATTGGATTATCACGTAATTTTACCTGCCCTGCCATAATAGCTCCAATATACTGATTGTTGACAATAATAGGGATGGCGATATCAATAATATGGAAATGGCACAGATAGATATACGGCCGATTTAGTCGCACAGCCTCCAATCCGCCTCTTGCATCGCATTTTTGGCAGTATTCGGACAATGCAGCGTCTTTTCGTATCGCCTGACAGAAGCTCTGGCATTGGCTGTGCTGCGTCACGGGTACACCCTTATAATCAGTTGTGATAATCGCCATTTTAGTGACTAGAGAGAGTGAGTCTTGCAGTTTCTGCCACTTTGTTAGATCTATAATTTTGTCCAATTTAACATGCAAGGTCATGAGATCTACTCTCCTTTCGTACCTTCGCATTATTATAGCATAATAGTCTGATGGCAGGACAAGATAATACCATTTTGGGACATGCAGGATAAGATAATACGATGAAAAAGCGCTTTATTTGGAGTAAATCGTTCGATGATCTTCGTACAAGGTAGCTCTATAATGGGGATACAATCGCACAGAGGAGGATTATTCAAATGAGAAAAGCTTTTATTAGCCCAACTAAGTATGTTCAAGGTGAAAATGAATTAGTCAATCTAGGGTATTTCATCAAAACATTTGGTGATTCTGCTCTTCTTATTGCTCATCAGGATGACATCAATCGTGTAAAAGATAAGCTTGAACATACCATGGCACAATTTGGCGTAACTATAATTGAGAGCGGTTTCAATGGAGAGTGTTCTCGAAATGAAGTTCATAGATTACAACAACTTGCGAAGGAACATGCTTGTTCCTGCACGATTGGATTGGGTGGAGGAAAAGCGATCGATACCGCGAAATGCGTAGCAGAGGGCGAGGCGTTAATTATCGTTCCGACCATTGCCGCGACGGACGCTCCAACAAGCCATTCTGCTGTCCTTTATACACCAGAAGGAGAATTTGATGACTATGCCTACTTTAAACAAAGTCCAAGTGTAGTGCTGATAGATACGACTGTTATTGCCAATGCACCTACGCGTTTTCTTGTCGCGGGCATGGGAGATGCGCTTTCTACTTACTATGAAGCTAGAGCAACTTCTAACTCTTATTCCAATGTGAATGCGGGAATTCCTTGTGGAGCAATATCTGGAGTAGGTCAGCCAGCCAAAGGAACAAAAGCTGCTCTTGCCCTTGCAAAGCTCTGCTATGAAACGTTGCTTGAAGACGGACTTAAAGCTAAAGTCTCCTGTGATTCTAATATTGTTACTCCTGCGCTTGAAAACATAATTGAAACCAACATTCTTTTGTCAGGTCTAGGGTTTGAAAGCGGAGGTCTGGCGGCGGCACATGCCATTCATAATGGGTTAACCGCATTGGAAGGAACCCATTCGTATTATCATGGTGAAAAGGTCGCATTTTCAACGCTTGTTCAATTGGTGCTTGAAAATGCAGACAGAAAAGAAATAAACGAGGTATTGAATTTCTGCGTAAGTGTAGGACTTCCGGTGTGTCTTTCTGATATCGGTGTAACGAGTGTCACCAGAGCCGAGCTGATGAATGTCGCAAAGAAAGCTTGTATACTAGAAGAGTCTATTCATTCCATGCCTTTTCCTGTGAGTGAAGAAGATGTAGCAGCAGCCATTATGGTAGCGGATCAAATCGGGCAGGAATTTAAGAAAAAGGGTGAGTAATGTGAAGAAAATCATGAACAAGCCGGAAACGCTGGTAAGAGAAATGTGTAGTGGAATGGTACTTGCACATCCGGATTTAGAATTTATAAGTAAATATAAGATAATGAAGAAAAGAGAAATCAATACAGATAAGGTTACGCTTATTAGCGGTGGAGGCAGCGGGCACGAGCCTGCACATGCAGGATTTGTTGGGAGCGGAATGTTAGATGTTGCTGTCTGTGGAGATGTATTTGCTTCGCCATCTCAGATTCAGGTCTATCAAGCGATCAAAGCCTCTGCCAGTAAGAAAGGTACGTTGCTGATCATTAAAAATTACAGCGGAGATATCATGAATTTTAAAAATGCGGCACATCTTGCAGGCGAAGACGGGTTGCTTGTCGATTATGTCAAAGTTGATGATGATATCGCAGTGGAAGACAGTCTGTACACTGTTGGAAGAAGGGGCGTTGCTGGAACCGTATTGGTTCATAAAATTGCCGGAGCTGCAGCAGAAGAAGGAAAGGAATTAAGGGAAGTAAAGGATATTGCTCAAAAGGCTATAGATCGCACCAGAAGCATTGGCTTTGCACTTACATCTTGTACAGTTCCTGCTAAAGGGACACCTACCTTCGAATTGAGTGGGGATGAGATCGAATACGGTGTAGGCATCCATGGAGAGCCAGGAATTCGCAGAGAAAAGCTTGTATCTGCCAATGAATTAGCCAAGAAAATGGTAGAAGATTTATTCCGAGATATGAACATCAAAGACGATTCACAACAAGAAATCGGCGTATTGATTAATGGATTCGGCGGATCGCCATTGCAGGAATTGTATTTGCTGGCAAATGCAGTTGTCCGTGAAATCAACAAGAGCAACGTATCCATCTTTAAGGTATTCGTTGGCAACTATATGACAAGCATCGATATGGCAGGGGCTTCGGTGTCGATCATCTCACTAGACGATCAACTTAAGCGTTATTTAGAGGCAAGCTGCGATACCCCTGCACTACAAATTAACCAGCCATTTAGCCCGTTGCGTACAGACGAAGTAGTATTGGAATCGCAACAACAAAATCACACCGTTTCTTATCAGTGTGAGACGGATAAGCAATATGCAAAGATTGAGAACAATGTATTCTCGCTACACAACCTGATATATTTGATTGACAAAATGAGTGAGGTCATTATTGAAAATGAGGTTGCTTTCTGCGAGCTAGATTCTCATGCAGGCGATGGCGACTTCGGCATGAGCGTGGCAAAAGGCTTCAAGCAATTGAAAAATGAGTGGCAGGAAATTACCCAACATCATGTAGCAAATATAGGAGATTTTCTAAATGCCTGCTCCTTGGTCATTATGGAGC
>NZ_LSSO01000011.1:0-12746 GCF_001645205.1 Brevibacillus sp. SKDU10
TCAACCGACCCAATTCTGATAGGCTCAATGCTGATGGCTACGCTATTTCTTTGTTGTTTTTGGAGGTGTATCTATATGATGTATCATTTCATTTTTTTCATTCCTGATTTTTTTTACTATTTTCTAGAAATCAGTCAATCCCCGCCTTTCATGCTATAATAGCGGAACAGAGAAAGTTTGGCGTTTATAATGGGAGGAGTTATTTGCTTTGAAGAATAAAATTTTACTATTGGATGGCATGAGCTTTCTTTTCCGTGCATTTTATGCCTCCTCATGGACAGGCAGTATTCGTCAAACCAAAAGCGGCTTGTACACGAATGCTGTCTATGGTTTTACCAAAATGATGCTTGATTATGCAGACCTCATTCAACCAACTCATTTGATCGTTGCTTGGGATGTCGCTTCACGCGAGTCCTTATTGCGTAGTCAGTGGTACGATGGTTATAAATCGAATCGAGTCGAACCACCTGCTGAGTTAATTCCTCAGTTCTCGCTGGTGAAGGAGGTTACCCAGGCTTTTTCTATACCTAATGTAGGCTTGTCAGGTTATGAAGGGGACGATATCTTAGGTACGTTATCCAAACGATTTGCTGAAGAAGGTCACGAAGTAATCATATGCTCGGGTGACTATGACAACCTGCAGCTTGTCTGTGACCAGGTACATGTTAAAATTTTAAAAAACGGTGGGAAACATGAGCATTACTGCCCGCAGTCTTTACTCGAACAAAAAGGTATTACGTCTGCTCAGGTTATTGATGTAAAAGCCCTGCAAGGAGATACCTCTGATTGTATCCCCGGTTGTCCTGGCATTGGTGAAAAAACAGCAGTGAAATTAATAACAGAGCATGGTTCCCTAGATAATCTGTATGCTAATTTAGACTCGCTAACACCTAAAATGCGAGTCAAATTAACAGAGAATAAAGACCAGGTATATCTAAGTCAAAAATTAGCAACCATTCTATCTGATGCTCCTGTGGAGTTGATGTTAGAGGAAGCAAGCTGGGAATATGATCCAGTATTGGTTTTAGAAAAAATGAATGAATTAGAATTTAGTAAAACAATGCTTGCGCGGATTGGATAAGAAGAGAACAAGCCAAAAAGAGCTGCGGAACCTAATCGGTCTGCAGCTCTTTTCGATATATAGTTTTTCATTTTGGGCATACTAATGAAACATTAGCACTCCGCTATTGAGCAAATACATCGAGAAAGAGTCCGCTGTTCTGTGGGTCATTGCTTTCCCATGAAGTAGCAAAACGTACCCGATGCGAAATGCCAATCAGGTCATAGGTCTGAACGAGATGCTGTCGTGCCGTTCCCATAATTAATGAATGCAACTTAACCTGCTTATTCACAGCCACCTTGCCCAATAATTGACGCACCGGCGAAGATATTTCTCCAATACCATCAGTAATCATAACAAAATCAGCAGCTTCGAACTTGGGATTCTCATGCAATATTTGTATGCCCCGCTTTATTGGTTCATCGAAATTAGTGCCTCCACCAAAAGCCTGCTGAGCTAGCTCATAAAACCCCATCCAATCCGGCTTTTTATAATACAAGGGTCGTTCAATAACCTCGCCCTTTGTACCAAATAGCATGAGCATAAAATCACGTTTTTCCAATAAAGAGATAGCTGCAAAGGTCATTACAAAAATTTGGGCTAACCGAAGTTTTGCACCTCGCATAGAATGAGAACTGTCCAACATGCAAATTACAGGTCCGCTAGGAGGCTCATCACGCCATCCTATCGTATCGTATGTTAGTAATTTTTGTTCCAACGCCTTAACCATAAAATAGGTTTCTAAATCAGGATCAGCAAGTAACAACGCTTCACTCGCCAATAAATGAGACAAATCTCCACTCTGTCTTAAATCATCATATTCTTCCGGCATACGTCGTTCTTTACGCTTTTTTTTACGCATAGAAAATTGGTGAACATTACGTCCCACTTCCTGCAAAAAGTGTAGTAGGTCTGGATGCTTGGAAAGCTTCTCCACCCATTTTAAATACTTTTCATATGTTTCCCTTCTTAGTTTCCCAAGATCACTTCCCCATCGTCGATTCGAGAAGCGTTGACTCGCCTCTACCAAGGCAAACAAATATGAGGTATCCTGCTCTTCTGTCTGTAATGACTTCTTTAAAGATTGCTGTAACCAGTCACCCAATTCCTGTTCTAGGCGCTGGATTGCCGACTTTTCTTGCTTTATGAGACGCTCTACCTGCTTTTGTCTCTGCATCAATTCTGCTTCCAGCTTTTTCACCTTCTGCAACAGCTTGGGACGCTTTATATAATTCGTTTTCATCTCTTCTTGCAACTCTATGATTCGACTGCGCAGTAACTGCACCTCTTCTTCTGCCAGCGGACGAGCAGATTGAGATTCTTCCTTATCCTCTACCATTTGCTTCCCCTGCTGTAAGGTGTAGCCTACCAACCGTAATTGCTCCTGCTGTTTTTGAGTCAATCGTTCTAGTAGCTGATCCGTTTGCTCAGGATCACTCGATTGCAGCTCAGCATTTTGCCCTTGCTGTGATTGATCTGAAACACCGAGTATCTTGTCCATTTTTTTACGCCGCTGCACCTCTTCCTCAAAGCTAGAGACTAGCCACATAAGTGCCTTACTCGCCGTTTTAAAGGAGGCGCTCTCGCTAGCTATGGTTCTTGGATGAATGCTTTGGTAAAAATGCTGACGCAACAAAGAACGAATCATCCAACGATGAAATGAAGCAGCATCACTAGCTTCATTTACCTCTGGCTGCTTCAAATAAAAAGCTAAGAAGAAATCAAACAACAGTGCCTCGCTAAACCATGGCGATTTACGCATCGTTTCCTCGACCCATTCCTTGGCAATACGAGAAGAACGAAAATAAGCATCAAACACATAGCGATCTACACGCTGGTGTCGTACAAACATATCCCGTCACCACCATTACAAGGTATAGTCGTACTCGACTCCAGGAAGCTCTCGGTCAAACAGCGTACGATACAAGCCCTGTAGGATTTGCAAATGTCGTTCACCCTCCAGACGCAGGTGCGCGAACTTCACCGTATAAGACTCCACATGTAATAGCATAAAATTTTTCTCCAAAAGATAACCAGGCAAGTCCGCCTCCTGCTTAAGCCAGTCCGTCAGCTTTTGCTGAAGACGACGTCCTGTTTCTTCCAGTTCTATCCGGCACTGCTCCAGCATTCTTTTTGCTTGCTCTGAAGCTTCCTTGGTCATTTTGGAGCCAATTTCCTTTTTAAATTGGAAAGCATGAAGCTCTTCCTCTTTTTCCATCCATTTGCTTGAAATCTGTTCGTAATAGCGCAAGGGAAGCTCCTTCTCTAGCTCTACCTTCAAGGATTCCATAAATCTCTCTTGGTACAGCTCATTCAGTGCTGGTAAATCCTCAGGTACATCCCAAAGCATATGTGGAGTAAACACCGTATCCCAGAGAGAAACCTCATCCCTTCCATTCAATACAGCGGAGGTTTGCCATACTAGGGCAATTTTACGCAAACGACGATCAGATATAACGAACTCTTTATCTTCCATCTGCTGCTTTAATCTGTATAAGAAGTAAACAAGTGATTCCGGTATATGCACCTTAGAAGCCGCTTCTTGTACATCTTTTACTTCGTACATGTTAAATAAGGTAGGAAGAGGTTCAAAATCAAGCTGAAACATCTTCTCGTAACTGGACGCAAGCTTCAAATAGCCAACCTCATATCGAATAAGAAACCGATCATATAACGCCGCTAATTGCTCCTGATCGTCAGGCAGCTCGTTAGAGGCCGCCATCACAAACAATAATGGTACTTCCTCCTTCTCTTGACCATTAAAGAAGACGCGTTCATTCAAAATAGACAGTAAGGCGTTTAAGATAGCGCTGTTTGCCTTAAAAATTTCATCCAGAAATGCAAATTGTGCCGTAGGTAAGTATCCTTTTGTTTTGCGCACATATTGATCCTGCTTTAATTGCTGTATGGAGATGGGACCGAATAATTCATCAGGTGTGCTAAAGCGTGTTAATAAATATTCAAACCAATGATTGGTACCAAATAATTGTGAGAAAGCACGAGCTAGCTGTGATTTTGCAGTTCCTGGCGGGCCTACTAACAGAGCATTCTCACCGCTCATGACCGCTAAAAACAACAGACGAATCAATTCCTCCCGCTCTAAAAAACGCTCTTCCAATTGCTTAATAGCGCTTTGTATACCACGTTGCATAGCTTTCGTATTTGGCTTCATACATCTGCTGCTCCTCTCTGAAACAAATCTGCTTCCATGATGACATATGGAAGAAAAAAAAGAAAGTTGAGCACTGATTAAAACCGCTGGTATTAAGGTGACAATAAGGATACAACACATAAATTGGAAGGTGAATGTAACATGCCCCACGTGCATTTAAGCGAAGAAGAATATCAGGTCATGATGGATCGAATTTACAAAATTATTTCTCGTACGGAAGAATTGGATCACGTGACCCATCATCTTATCTTTGAAGTATGGAGAATTCTCCATTTCGGAAAAGTGGACAGCCGTTCTCCCATGCAAGCATTACCAAAAGCTGAGTCCAAAAGCAATTCGTATTAACACAAAAAAGCTCGGTACTCCAAAAGGAAGCACGAGCTTTTTTTCATGAAATGAATTCATTAATCCTGGCTATCTGATTGCTTGCTTCAGCAAAGCTTCAATATAATAAAAAGGTGCTTGGTAAGCCAAGACTGTACAAACAATGGATGTAGCCATCTCATCATCAAACGGCTCTATACAATCAGGTCCCGCAATAGGTTCGGTAAGGAATAGCTGACTGCGGAGGGAGTGTACAGAATTCAGTCTGTTCGATAGAGTGAGCGTAAGGATTTGAAAGAGCAACAAGAAGCCGCTCCATCAGGCTGTAATCTCCTTGTTGTACTGCGCTTTCTAAAGCTTCTTCTACCCGATGATTCCTTGGAATTAGCGCAGGATTGCTGTTTTGCATCAATTGATACGAGGTTGATTTCGATTCCTGCTGCCTGCCTCGGCGAGCCTGCCACATTTCATGCCACTGGGCAAACTCTGAAGTTCCAGACAGAACCGTATCCTCTAGCCTACCAAATGTTAATGCAAGGAAGGTATTGGTATAGTCCGCACGATACTTCTGCATCATAGTGAGGAGATCTTCAATAAGGGATTCATCCTGTTTCTCCTCATTACAGATTCCTAGCTTTGCTCTCATTCCCGCAATCCAATTACTGCGATATAACTCAGTAAAATCTGAAATGGCATCCTTGGCCAGTTTGACCGCCTGCTCATGATCGTCATGGAGCAGAGGCAAGAGTGTTTCAGCGAATCGCGCGAGATTCCATGCAGCAATACGCGGCTGATTGCCATAGGCATAACGCCCTTGAATGTCTATGGAACTAAATACTGTTGCCGGATCATAGGCATCCATGAAAGCGCAAGGACCATAATCAATGGTTTCTCCACTAATGGCCATGTTGTCGGTATTCATCACCCCGTGAATAAAGCCTACTAGTTGCCACTTAGCAATCAGTGAGGCCTGACGATTGATGACTTCCTTGAGTAATGAAAGATAGAGATTCTCACCAGCTTCAGCTTCTGGAAAATGTCTTTGCAATGTATAATCCGCTAAGATTCGTAGATCATCAATCGTGCCCCATTTTGAAACGTATTCAAAGGTGCCGACACGAATATGACTGTCAGCCACTCGTGTTAGAATTGCACCAGGCAAGTCAGCTTCACGAATGACTGTCTCACCGGTTGTCACCACCGCTAGACTGCGGGTAGTAGGAATACCAAGGGCATGCATTGCTTCGCTGATGATATATTCACGTAGCATCGGTCCAAGTGCCGCTCGACCATCGCCCCGACGAGAGTATTGCGTTTTTCCTGAACCCTTTAGTTGTATATCAAAGCGT
Source organism: Brevibacillus sp. SKDU10 (assembly GCF_001645205.1). Classification (NCBI taxonomy): domain Bacteria; kingdom Bacillati; phylum Bacillota; class Bacilli; order Caryophanales; family Paenibacillaceae; genus Brevibacillus; species Brevibacillus sp. SKDU10. The sequence goes on from NZ_LSSO01000011.1 coordinate 5,906, forward strand.
TTACCTAGAGGAGTGATCTGCTCTCCAAGCAGCAGAGCCCGTCCATCTCCTAACATCGTAAAATGCCCGAATTGATGCCCCGCATAAGCTTGAGCAATGGGAAAAGCACCTTCGGGAATTCGATTGCCAGCAAGCACTTCTACTCCATCTTCGCTTTGAAGTGCCTCCATGTTTAACCCAAGTGCTTCTGCCAACTTTTTATTGAGAATAATCAGCTCTGGTGAGCGTACAGGGTTTAAGTTGAGACTTGAAAAAAATGATTTTGGCAAACGTGCATAACTGTTGTCAAAGTTCCATCCTGCTTCTTGCATTGCTTTTCCCTGCGTCATCGGATCTCCATTTCCCCTTTTCTTATTTATGTTGTTGTCTCCTTAATTTTCCTTCACATCAAAATCATTGATATTCTATATGTCCCTTTGGCTATCTCTATCCAATCCCTTTTAGTGTCTACTTTTGCCAATTAATTATACCCTTTCCACACTTTCTCATCTATTTTCGTTTTTTTGAAAACAAGTAAATTCCTATTATACTAGGCAGATAGGCAATCAACTTTATGAAAAATAAAAAAGAGAGCTACTCCTGCCCTACTTCAAACCATCATTCTTCAACCTATCCGCATTATACAAATTGCTTTACAATTAAGTCTTGAGCATATAAAAATATCCCCCATCCTACCACACCTAAACCTAACGCAGCAAAAAGATGCAGAGAATGATGCAGAGATATTCCTACAATCACCAGCATAACCACTGTTGCAGGAAGCCCCCACACCACTCCTAAAGCAAATCTACTTAATGTTTCCATATGCTCACCCTGCACATAAAGCCAAAAAATGCTCAAAATACTAACGATAGGTAAAGCTGCAATGATTCCACCCTGAGTAGGAAATCTGCGCGAGACCTCAGTGATTATTCCAATAATAATTGCCGACACGATAATTTTACTTAGTGTGTACATCTTCTGCCCTCTCCTTTATTAAAGTAAAGGCGTCTAAAACGAATTGCCTCTCTTCAGCAGTCATTTTTTCAAAAAGAAGGTGTTCAAGCTTTTCTTCATCGAGACTGGAATGACGGTGCAAAACCTCATTTCCCGCGTCAGTAAGTTTAAGAATTACTTTTCGCTCATCAATTTGACTGCGAGTTTTAAAGACATACTCTTTTTCTAATAGGCGCTTGATGTGTTCTGAGGCTGTATTATGCGACACCTGAATAGCTTGAGCAATGTCTTTGATCCCAACTTCACTCTCCTTTTGAATCACCTGCAAAATCCTAATACTCTGGTGAGTAATCTTTTCATTATGGTTATAGCGTAATTGATAGTATATGTCGGTCCATAGTTGGTTCAATTTTACAATTTCTTTTGTCATCTAGCTCTCCTTTATATCGTACATCAAGAATATATCTTATAATACGATACAGATTCATACAATGCAACTTGCAAGAACTACTCTTGTGACGTGGCAAGTAGCTTTTTACCCTTCCTATCCCTAAATATAGAACACTGTTCCTCATTTGCATAAGAAAAATTCCCCACCTTTTCCTGTGCCATTTCATATTTTATCCCTTAGTTACCACCTCAATATTGATGTATATAAAAAAGAGTTCCATATTACTATAGGAACTCTTCTCTACTGAAAACACATGGGCTATTTATTTTTAAAACAATACACATTAGTGATCCCAGTCCACGATTTGCTCCTCCATAGCGCTGATCGATTCGGCTACCTTAACCATCATGGAACATTCAATTCTCTTCCGGAAGATATCACAACTGAAGTCGTAGGTTCCATTGAGGGAGCCCGTCACATGAAGCGCATTAGCAGGACAACCACCACTACAGTACAGTTTTGCCCAGCAGTCCTGACATTCCGGCTTCGAATAGCAGTTGCTTTCTTTAAACTTGTATTGCAACTCTGGTTTGGTAAGCCCATCCCAAATGTTCCCGATACAATAATTCTCATCCCCTACAAATTGGTGGCAAGGGAAAAGATCACCCCATGGAGTGACAGCAAGGTATTCGGTTCCTGAACCACAGCCAGCAATTCTTTTCTGAATACAAGGGCCTTCTGAGAGATCAAGCATATAATGGTAGAAGGTAAACCCATTGCCCTTTTCCTTACGTTGAAGCATTTCCTTCGCGAGAATTTCATACTGGTTATAAATCTCTGGGAGGTCATTCTCGGTTAGCGCATAGGGCTCTCTTGGATCACAGATAACAGGCTCCATCGAGAGTTTGTCAAATCCAAGGTCTGCAATATGAAAAATGTCATTGGTAAAATCGAGATTGTTGTGGGTGTAGGTTCCACGTACATAGTATTCTTTGTCTCCACGCTTCTTGACAAAATCCTGGAACTTCCGAACAATAAAATCGTAGCTTCCCTCTCCAGTGACTGTTTTGCGAAGTCGATCATGAACCTCTTTTCTGCCATCAAGACTTAATACAACATTATACATTTCTTGATTTAAGAAATCGGTAACCTCATCGTTAAGTAACATACCATTCGTAGTAAAGGTGAACCGAAAAGTCTTTTTGTACTCTTTTTCTTTACTTCTTGCGTAAGCGACAATCTGCTTGACAACCTTCCAAGCCATAAGCGGTTCTCCGCCAAAGAAATCGATATCGAGATTTCGGTGGTGACCCGAGTTTTCCAATAGGTAATCGATAGCTCTTTGCCCAACCTCATAGCTCATGATTGCTCTGTCTCCGTGGTATTTCCCCTGACTAGCAAAGCAATATTCGCATGACAGATTACAGGTATGCGCAACATTGAAGCATAGAGCCTTTACATAGGTCTGACGATTTCTCAGATCAATAGAGAGGTCCTTAAATTCATCCTCAGTAAAGAGTTGCCCATCTTTTTTTAGCTCCTCAACATCTGCTAAGGTTTCACGGATATCCAGCTCAGAAATGGCACAATCATGTGCATACTTTTCCAGCATCATTGCCACTATTTTTTCTGTAGAAGTATTTTCGTAAAGTGCGATGATTTCATAAGCGAGGTCATCGACAACATGCACCGATCCACTGTAGGTGTCAAGCACAATGTTGTATCCGTTTAGTTTATATTGATGAATCATACTTGATAATCAAGCTCCTTTTACCCATAAAAATTGCCGCCCATCCGCAAAGCAGTTGGGCGGTACATTTCAATTACCTATCTGTTCAATTTGTTTTCACATTGCTGATTGGCAATTCCACAGGAAGTTTTGCAAGCAGACTGACAGGATGTCTGGCATGCGCCACATCCACCAAACTTTGCGGTATCCTGCAATTTACGCGTGCTCAATGTTACAATTCTTTTCATGATGTACAACCCCTTTTAGCTATTTTGAAGCAATGAGAATCAATATCGTGAATTTTTTCACATTATTACCTAGATAATTTTAACAACGCCTCAGGTTGACGTCAATTATAGCTAATGTCTTATCTGTGAAACTTCACTTGATTTCGCTTATATAAATGTATCATCTATCCATAAAAACCAATTCACGGAAGAATATCATCTTTTTTTTCGTAAAATGCTCGCTGTGGTGACGATACACCTGCAACTTGCACTGCTGTAGGATCAAGATACAATACAGCTTTGTAGCGGTAGCTGATCAACAGATTGGTGAAGGCTTGCATATGGAGGATCAACATCAAAGGGGAATTTCATTTTATCGGTAAATGACTATAGGGCTTCATCGAACTTCGTGCTTGCGAAGTGATTAGAGACGTTACGGCCTGACAGCACAGCGATGAAAGTACGCTTGAATCCAAAACGTTTATTAAGGCTTGTATTTTCAACCGTTTTTCTTTAGAAAAAATGTAAAACCCTTGCCGCCATACCTCGTTACCTGTTCATTTTACCAACTGGGGGAGTCAGCTCCCCCGCTGCGTTCTACTTCAATACATCTACTACAAATTTTGACCAGCTTTCTAATCTTCCATATATATCCGGCTGTAACAACTCCTCGATGGTTGTCCACTTGCCTTCCAACTGATCAATTTCTCTTACATTCACAGTCGCATCTTCATCTAAATCAAGTGTTACAAGAAGTCCAATATGTACTTTACCTACTTCTTCTAAGTCATCATTGATAAAGCCAATCGTGTTAAACTCTCGATCTGCTGCTTGAATGTCCAGCTCTTCCTCTAGCTCTCTAAGTAAATTAATCTCTAAAACTTCCTCGAAGCTGCTGGTATTTTCGTCATTCATGTGACCTCCCGTACCTAATGACAGCTTGTCATGCAGACGTGCTTCTCCCCCGCCTGATAGACGTTTGTACATGAACAGCTCATTGCCCTTGCGAATCACTACATATGGAATTGGTTGCTTAAAGCCCGGATCTTCCTCAGCATCTCCGCGTCTCATAACAGAATAATGAGATGAAATATTACTCATTAGCCTCGTGATTCTGTCAGGTTCCTTTTCAATTCCTTGGAAAGCCAACCGCTCATTATCAAATAGTTCCGTTCGTTTTACCACTAAAATTTGTTCATCCATTTTACCCATTGTTAATGCTCCCTTACGTAATATCAATTTTCCTCATCACAAATCGGTTTATACCCTCGCCTTACCATGCCCATTTCCTATCAAGGAGAATAAGTTATTAGAAATTGCTCTTGTTTTAATCCATATGCAAATCGAGATTATTGCATACTCTTCACAATAAGGATCAGATGCTAGATTCATTCATGTCTTTCTAGCGTTATTCCTAATAAATTACTTTGTATCATGAGCAAGCCAAATTTGCTAATAGAAGTCTTTAGTATACAGTAAATTTGTTAACAGATGTTTGTTTAGCAAATCGTAGGAAAATTGCTTCAATTACGCTTCGTATCTACAGCTACATTTTGAAAGAATTTCTGATCTAGTTCCTCCTTCTAACTTTTTGTTTGCTTTTTTCTTTATGTAATCCCTCTCCTCATCTTAAACAGAGAATTCATGCAAATAGAAGTCAATGCGAAAAAATAATTGATAGTGCTAGGTAAATATACTTGATAAAAGCAATTAGAAACAGCAGGATAAATCTAACACTTCCATCTAAAAAGCTAAAATACAAGATTAAAGAATAAATTAATCTCTTGTTCTTGCCTATCGTATTACATAAAGTTTGATATATATTAGAATAATGTGTATTTTATGATTACCTATCTATTGGACTATAAGTAAATATAAAAGAGGGATGTACATGTTACGAAAAATTAGAAGCCAAGAACTAGAACAAGAAACGCTAGAATTAGATGATCATATCCCGTTCAATGCTTACTGGAAAACTCCCTTTGCATTTCCTATTCAATACTGGAGAACTGGAGATTTAAAAGAATCTTTTATAGAGATTGGGATTAATTCAGAATCAGGTGAATTACTCTCCATTACATTACTATTACTACCTTCTGTATTTAATGGGTCTCCCACTTTCTTAGATGGTCAGAAAGCTATTGATCAATCTGGCATCCCAGTCTTTGATATGTCTGCTTGGGAAGATATCAAATATATTGAACAGTTTCTTGTTAACTTATGGGGGCCAAGCAACAAACCAAGAAGTTATTTCAACAAAGAATGGTTAAACAAACAGATGGCAGATGCCGTTCAGTTTGCTTTTGATGATGCTGTTAAAAAGGGGAAAACGTGCGATGGTAAACATGTCGTCGAATATTTAGGTGAAAAAATCACTATTTATATCGGCGAAGGTTTTCCTAGTACTGCTTATGGTCCACATAGATACACATTAAAAGATTTTGATTATTAGGAAGGAGTTAATATGTTTATTATTAATTATCAGCTTGCTTTGTCTGAATCAGAACTTGCCTCCCTTACGTATGAAGAGTTTTTAGAAGACTACGGTGATGATTTCTTAGGGTTGATACTCTTTTCTTTTAATGAGCAGGAATATGGATATTATTGTGAAGATGCTACGGTCCATGAATTCAACTTATTCCGAGAATGGATTATCCTTTGGTTTCGACTGTTAAATGATGCTGTTTTATTATTAAAAAAGGAGGGTTATGCTGCTATTAAAACCATAGAGGAACCTGATAACTGGATCGTGTTCAAAAATAGTAATGAAAATGTATTGATTGATTTCGTACTGGCAACAGATAGGATTCCTAATGTAGTCGTGTCTGCTGTTCCTCTTTGTGGCATCTATGATGCTGGATGGGAAAATGAGATTATAAATAAAGCACAATTTCTTTCTGAAATTAAAACAAAAACAGGCGATTTCATTCAAAAGATAGAAAGATTGAATAGCAATCTTGCAAAATCAAGTGTAAACTTTCAAAAACTTAAAGAAACATACCTTCTAGCACACTTTTAGTTTTAAAAAACGAATATATATTATAGTCGCTTCTGATTGTAGTACTTGATTATTCTTGTTGTACAAGTGTAATAAAAAAAGATCGTTCTACCTTAACTAGCTTTTCTCAGTAAGGGGAAGTGCGACCTTTTTATACTTTTATGGACTCATCAATTGCTGTATAGCAAATACAACAGGTACAGGCTAATTTTCTGAAGCTTGACATATAAATAATCGATTCCTACTTATGCAGGAATAAATGCTGGTTAAGGCCCGGATAAATTCGGTAGTATTTAATGCCTATTGATTATCTGTGATCGCCTTATTTTAACAAAATCAACTTCTGGAGTTGGTGAAGATGGAGTAATGAAAACAATTTTTCCCAAAAGAAAGGTTCAATAGATTAGATAAATCCAGATAACTTATAAAAAATAGGAAAAGTCAAGGAGCTGATTAAATATTGACCAATTACATAAATATATTGAAACCTATATAGATACAGTTACTGATAGCATTTTCATAAGCCCTTTTGAGTTTCATTACGGGTTTCATGTAAGAAG
>NZ_LSSO01000012.1:0-24457 GCF_001645205.1 Brevibacillus sp. SKDU10
CATTCAGTGATAACCGCTAGTACTAATTCAGAAGCCTTGTATAGCTCCTCTAAAGGCATGCGTTCATTTTTTGTATGTATGCTCGTAATACGCAAAACCAAAGGTGAACAGAAGGGATGCCGTGTCCGTTAAACACGTTACCGTCACGGCCCCCGCCGCTACTGGTTAGCTTCGGCTCTCGATCTACACGTTTAACCGCGGCAATCGCTTTTTGTAACACTGGCGTACTTTCATCAAATTTATAGCCGGAATACATAAACTTAACATCATTTTCACAAGTCGCCCCAAGCTCAGAAGCCACTTCTTCAAAGGCAGACGTCATTTTTTTCACTTGTGCTTCCAATTTTTCATTTACCATACTACGTGCCTCAGACCAAATCTCCACGTAATCTGTCACGATATTGTAAGCGCGACCACCTTCAAAACGGCCAATGTTTGCAGTAGTATCTTCATCAATACGTCCAAGCGGCATACGTGAAATAGCCTTGCTAGCCACAGTGATAGCACTTATGCCATCCTCTGGATTCACACCAGCATGAGCAGCTTTTCCGTGAATTTTGGTAACAATTCGGTATTGGCCAGCTCCAGCTTTGACAATTTCGCCCACTTTCCCTGTTGAATCCAAAATAAAGCCCATTTCTGCCTTTAATTTGCTCGCATCCATGTGACGTGAACCAACTAGACCAGATTCCTCACCAACGGTTAATACAACCTGGATAGATGGATGGGGTAGGTTTTTCTCTTTTAATGTACGAATCGCTTCAAAGATCGCTGCGATACCTGCTTTATCGTCAGCACCCAGTATCGTAGTACCATCTGTTACAACATACCCATCTTTAATGGAAGGCTTTACACCTTTGCCTGGAACGACGGTATCCATGTGGCAGCTAAACAAAATGGCAGGACCCTTAGCAGTACCTTCTAGGTTAGCAAACAAATTGTTCGCACTATGTTCTGTTTTGGAAGCAACATCATCTTCCTCTACAGAAAAGCCCAAGCTTGCCAATTTATCCTTTAATACCTCTGCAATCGCTGCTTCTTCTTTTGTTTCACTGTCGATTTGTACAAGCTCCAAAAACTCTGCAAGAATTCGTTCTTGATTAATCACATTGACTTCCTCCGTTCCCAATTCTCTATGTAACACTTTTAGTATACCGTAAAAAAGTTAGTCTGCACTATTCAGTCGGAACTTTTTTTCTTTCCCATTTCCCGTAGCTATAATGGAATATTGCCATGTTTTTTTGCAGGGCGCTCCTCACGTTTCGTCTTTAGCATGTCCAAAGAATGAATAAGGTATTTTCTCGTTTCTCTCGGATCAATAATGTCATCTACCATGCCATGCTCTGCTGCTACATAAGGATTGGCGAACTTTTCTCGGTATTCAGTAATTTTGCGTTGTCTAGTAGCCAAAGCATCTTCACTTTTCTCAATTTCTTTTGCAAAAATGACACTAGCTGCGCCCTCTGGCCCCATCACCGCTATCTCCGCATTAGGCCAAGCATATACAACATCAGCACCAATGGCTTTGGAATTTAGCGCAACGTAAGCACCGCCATATGCTTTACGAGTAATGACGCTTATTTTTGGCACAGTTGCTTCTGAGTATGCGTACAGAATTTTGGCTCCATGTCGGATAATTCCCCCATGCTCCTGATTTACTCCAGGAAAAAAGCCGGTCACGTCCACAAAGGTAACTAACGGAATATTAAAACAATCACAAGTGCGAATAAAACGTGCCAATTTATCAGACGAATCAATATCAAGTCCTCCTGCCATCACTTTAGGCTGATTGGCAATAAAGCCTACAGGTTGACCTTTTAAACGCCCAAATCCAACCACGACATTTCGTGCAAATTGTGATTGAATTTCCATGAAATCTCCATCGTCTACAATGAGTTTCAACACCTTTTTCACGTCGTATACCTTAGTCCCGGCGACAGGAACAATGTCTAGCATCTCCTCAAGCCAATTCCCCTCCTCCCCATCAAACAAAATAACGGGAGGCTCTTCGCGGTGGTTTTGAGGCAGAAACTGTAGGAGACGGCGAACTTCTTCCAGCACTTCCGCCTCCGACTCCGACGTAAAATGAGCAACTCCACTTATGCTGGAATGAACCTTTGCTCCTCCAAGATCTTCACTAGAAATTCTTTCACCTGTAACAGTTTCAATGACCTTAGGTCCCGTGATAAACATCTGCGAGCTTTTTTCTACCATAAACACAAAATCAGTGATAGCAGGCGAATAAACGGCTCCTCCAGCACATGGTCCAAGAATGACCGAAATTTGCGGAATGACGCCTGAATAAATAGAATTCCGATAAAAAATATGCCCATAGCCATCTAGTGAAACTACCCCTTCTTGGATGCGTGCTCCTCCAGAATCATTTAAGCCTACAACAGGGGCGCCATTTTTCGCCGCTAAATCCATAATATTAGCAATTTTCTTAGCGTGCATTTCACCTAACGCCCCGCCAAAGACAGTAAAATCTTGGGCAAACACATAAATCGTCCGTCCCTGAACTTTTCCGTATCCTGTCACAACGCCTTCCCCAGGGGCTTCCAGCTTATCTAGTCCAAACAGCTTGCTACGATGCTTTACAAATGGCTGAAGCTCTACGAAGGTTCCTGAATCCACTAACAGATCTATTCTTTCACGAGCTGTGAGCTTTCCACGTCTATGCTGGGCTTCGATTCGTTCATCTCCACCGCCCAATTCTATTTTATTCTTCCGCTCGTATAGCTCGTCAATCTTAGCGTACATCTCATCACTCATCTGCCAGTTCCTCCTTCTGCTGTTCATACTGACATAGCTCGAATAATACGCCATTCGCCGCTTTGGGATGCAAAAAGGCTATCTGTGCTCCATGCGCCCCTAACTTAGCCTGTTCATGGACAAGCTGTACTCCATTCTGTTTAAATTGTTGCAATCGTCCCTCAATATCATCCACATCCAATGCAATATGATGAATACCCTCGCCTCGTTTTGTAATAAAGCTAGCGATTGGGCTTTCCGGGGAGAGAGGCTCCAATAGTTCCAGATTCGTTTCTCCAATTTGCAGAAAGGCAACCTCGACCTGCTCTGATTCCACTTTTTCCCTTCCCTTAAGCTGTAGACCTAATTGTTCCGTGTAAAAGGGAAGGACCGCTTCAATTGACTGGACAGCGATGCCTATATGAGCAATTCGTTTGGGAGTTTCGACCCAGCTGTCCCTTTTGGGTCTCGCCATGCTTCGAACAAAGTCTACAGCCGCCTGTGTTGGAGTACCCGGTGTAAAAATTTCAGCAATCCCCTGTTCTTTTAGGAAAGGAATATCTTCTTGCGGAATCACTCCGCCGCCAAAAACCATAATATCCTCAGCCTGCTGCTCTCGTAACAAACGAATTACTTCTGGAAATAATTCATTATGCGCCCCAGATAAGCAGGACAATCCAATAAAATCAACGTCCTCTTGAATCGCCGCATGTACAATTTGTGCAGGGGTTTGACGCAAGCCGGTATATACGACCTCCATCCCTGCATCACGTAAGGATTGGGCGATAACGAGTGCACCACGATCATGGCCATCCAAACCTGGCTTTGCTACTAATACACGAATTTTTTGTTTCATCGTTGTCTTTCCTCCTTCGACCCGATTAAACCGCCCGGTACTCCCCAAAAACCTGACGTAAAACCCCACAGATTTCTCCAATCGTGGCATAAGCACGTACACAGTCGAGAATAAACGGCATTACATTTTCTGTACCCTCTGCTGCTGCCTTTAATCGACCGAGCGTTTGATCAACCAAAATCGCATCTCGGCGATTACGCAGGTCTGATAGTCGCTCCGTCTGTTTTTTACCAATCGATGGATCTACTCGTAAAAGCTCAGGCTGCGTCTCATTCTCAAGCGTGAACCGATTCACCCCTACTACCACTTCTTCTCCAGACTCAATATTACGTTGTGTTTCATAGGCTTGCTTGTGTATCTCACGTTGCATATATCCTGCTTCGACTGCCGCAACTGCACCACCCATTTTCTCAATTTTGTCCATATAAGCCAGAACGCCTTTTTCAATCTCGTCAGTTAAGGCTTCCACATAATACGAGCCGCCCAATGGATCGACCGTATCTGTAACCCCGCTTTCATGGGCAATAATCTGCTGAGTGCGTAGGGCAATGCGTGCAGAGTCCTCTGTTGGCAGAGCAAGAGCTTCATCACGGGAATTGGTATGCAAGCTCTGCGTTCCACCTAATACAGCCGCCAACGCTTGTAAAGTAACTCGCACAATATTATTATCTGGCTGTTGTGCCGTTAAGGTAGAACCGCCTGTTTGTGTATGAACACGAAATTGCCAAGATTTTGGCTGCTTTGCTCCATAGACGTTTCTCATTAAATTTGACCAGATTCTTCTGGCAGCTCTAAATTTTGCGACTTCTTCAAAGAAATGATTATGTGCATTAAAAAAGAAAGATAACTGCGGAGCAAAAAGATCAATATCAAGACCTGCTTGCAATGCTGCTTCTACATATGCTCTGCCATCCGCTAGAGTAAAAGCTACCTCTTGTACAGCACTAGAACCCGCTTCTCGAATATGGTACCCACTAATGCTGATCGTGTTCCATTTAGGCACATGTTGCGCACAGTGTGCAAAAATGTCTGTAATCAGACGCATAGAGGGCTGCGGTGGAAAAATGTAGGTGCCCCTGGCAATATATTCCTTTAAAATGTCATTTTGAATTGTGCCGCTTAGGGCGTGCGACGGTGTTCCTTGTTTCTCTGCAACAACGATGTACATGGCCAATAATACAGAAGCCGGTGCATTAATGGTCATAGAGGTACTCACTTTATCAAGCGGAATCCCCTGTAATAAGGTTTCCATGTCTTCCAAGGAATCAATTGCGACCCCAACCTTCCCTACTTCTCCCACCGACATAGAATCATCGGAGTCATACCCAATTTGTGTAGGTAGGTCAAAAGCAACGCTTAGTCCAGTCTGTCCCTGCTCTAACAGGTAGCGAAACCGTTTATTCGTCTCTTCTGCTGAGCCAAAACCAGCATACTGACGCATCGTCCAAAAGCGCCCTCTATACATCGTAGGTTGAACGCCACGAGTATATGGATATTCTCCGGGAAGACCGATTTGATCCATATATGATTGATTCGCTTCTTTAGGCAGATAAAGCCGCTCGACTTCCAAATCGGAAGAGGTGGAAAACCTTTTCTTGCGTTCCGGTGTTTTCTCGAGCCGTTGATTCAACCGTTGTTGCCAGTCCTGATAGATTTGGGTAAAATTATGATCAGACACGTGTTCTCCCCCAATGCCAGCATAATGGAAAAATTAAGAATTCTCCTCTATTTTATTCTAGCATAGCCTCGCCGTTTTTCAATCAACGGTAGTAGCATTTGTACATTTAAGCAAGCAGATTCAATTTTTAGAAATGATGGCTTTACCTCCCTCTGGTTGCAGTAAAGCCTTTTGCAACATTATTGAACATAAGAAAAGGAGCTGTCCCTATTGAAACATCAATCTACTATCGCCAAAATTCTGGTCGTTATTCTTGTATTGGCTCTCATTGTTCCGATGATTTTTCAATACATATAGGAAACGCTCTCCTATAAACATTAAAAAATACCCCCAGTCAAAAGATGGACTTGCATGGATGTCCATCTTTTCTGGGGGTATTTTGCTTTAAGCTACGTTCTTATTTAAAAATAATGACGCTGGAAGAAGCGTTATCCCATGCTAGGTTGAAGCGCAAGTTATCAGTGATTGTACGAATTGGTAACATTGGTACATTGTTTTTCAATTGTACAGCGGTTGGCAGAGTATAGTTCTTGCCATTGATGTTGACAACCTTTGAGCCTACTTTGAAGCTCATGGTTGTTTTTCCATATTTTACAGTAGCAGCCGCTTTTGTGTATGTTGTGCTTACTTTCAATCCATCACGTACAAAGGTAGCTGGTACCATAGTATTCCCATTCACTGTGTAAGGAGCTACAGCCAATGGGAAGGTTTTTCCTTGTGTTTTAAAGGATGCTGCACCTACTTTAAAGCTGATTCCGTTTTGCGCACCGACCGTTACCTGACGAATGAACAACGGATTTTTTTCAGCAGATGTATAAACGCCTACATTGTAAATATTAGATGCTCCAGGTGTTTGGATTTTTGCATTTTCATTTACTGCTACGCTTACTGCTTGACCTGCAGGTAGGTTAACTGATGGGTAGATAACCAAGTTTTGTCCACGAGTACCAACATAGCTTGGATATGTGCCATTAACGGTCACTGCTGTTGTTGGAATAGTCGTAGGGACACGGAAGGTTGTTGGCATAACCACTTCAATATAATCAGCTGTGCTAAGACCAACGCCTAGCGCCTTAATCCCAACAGTCATACCAGTAATTGCATTTGGATTAGGCTTGCTAAGTGCTACAGTCGCTGTGCTGTTGTTAGCAGGAATCACAGGTACTGTAGGATTAGTTGGGTTTGTCGGATACGTAGGATTAGTCGGATTCGTTGGTGTTACTCCGCCTGCTGCTACTGTAAACGATTTAGAACGATAAGTTGTATCTCTATATTTTACAGCCAGATCGTAGTTGCCTGTTGATGTAGGCATTTTAAGGAACGCGTCGTTTTTAAATTCGATACGAACACGATCTGTACTAGAGAAGTTATAAGGTGTTGACAAGGTTACAGTACGACCCGAAACACCAGTAGATCTCACAGGAGTTCCATTGATTGTTACAGATGAGCTAAAAATATAGCCCGGAACCATATCTTGGGTAGGAAATTCTACATAAAGATCATTGCCGCCTCTAAGTTCATCCCTTAATCTTACATCCATCGACACAGTGCTGCGAGCTCCTGCTTTGTTATCGGATAAAGTGACACTGTAGTCACTATCTACAGAGGCGGAACCTTTTTTCATTTCAAATTCTTTTGAAACGTAGGTTGTATTCCTATAATCAACTTCTACTTTAAAAGAGCTACTAGAAGAAGGGGTTCTAATTCCCGCATCTTTGTTAAATTTAATCGTCAGCCTTTTATCGCCGTCTGCTTTCGAGCTAGGCTTAATTTTAACTGTTCTTCCAGATACCTCAACGTCTTTTGGAGAATATCCATTTAGTTCAACGTCACTTGTGCTGATTTTATTAGGTACCATGCTAGAGTATGGGAATGTCACTTCTACATACTTTGTATCATCTAGCTTGTCATTTAGATCAATTCGGGATAATTCAAGAGATGTTTTTTCATCTTGATATTTGCTTCCAAAGTCAACGGAAAAGGCGCTTTTCTCTGTTTTGCTTTTGGAAGAAGAGCTTTTCTTACCCTTACCGATCTTAATGCTTTCTTCTGCTTCATCGTCTCCATCGTCAACAGAAATGTCATATTCCCCACTATCTTCTGGATTAATGACGTCTTCGATTTCGATTTCAACACGATCACCCTCATCAATTTTAGAAGGAATACTGATCGTTAATTTTGATCCGCTTCTTTTTAAATCTTTAATTGAGTCTCCATCAATTTCAATGGAACCCTTTTTAACATTTTTCAGGTCAAAATCACTATCAAATTTGACTATGATTTTATCACCTTTTTTTAGATCGTCCGTTGCTTTAAATGTAAGAGTATACGTGGTTTTCTCATCTGTGTCAGTATCATCAGCATCAATCGATAAATTCTTAGCTGCGTATGTACTCTGCGGAACAGAGACCAAAGGTGTAATTGCTAGAGTCGATGCTAGCAGTAGGAATGCGCCTCTCTTTAGTTGTTTATTCATAATTCTCCTCCTGTTCACTCTCGATTTTTTGCCTTTGGATAAGTTCAACTCTCCCTTTCAGTGTACCATTAACAGTATGTTAATAAGACAAAGTTGTTGATAACATTAAGGCAATTTTAAAATAGTATCCATTATTTAATACGAACAAATCGTGAAAAAGTTACATAAAAAAACCAAAAAAATGAGGAAGATTACCTATCTTCCTCATTTTTTCCATTTTATTTCGTGTTAGTAAACCTTCGTTTCTGGGCCAATGGCTTCCAATTTCGCCTTTACACTTTGCAGGAATCGGCCACAAACCAGCCCATCCAAAACGCGATGATCAAGAGATAAACACAGATTAACCATGGAACGAACAGCAATCATATCGTTTATAACGACTGGACGTTTCACGATGGATTCCACGCTCATTATCGCCGCTTGCGGTGCATTGATAATAGGCTGTGACAGCACAGAACCAAACGATCCAGTATTATTTACGGTAAAGGTTCCGCCGCTCATATCATCCATTGTTAGCTTACCTGCTCGCGCTCTGTACGCTAAGTCTTCAATTGACTTGGCAATACCATACACTGATTTTTGATCAGCATCCTTAATTACCGGAACAAATAAAGCATCCTCGCTCGCTACAGCAATAGAGATATTTATGTTTTTGCGAACGATGATTTGATCGCCTGCCCAAGAGGAATTAAGCATTGGAAATTCTTTTAATGCTTCTACCACTGCCTTGATAAAGAATGGTAGGAAGGTTAAAGAAACGCCTTCTTTTTTCTTGAATTCATCCTTTATACGATTGCGGAAGTGAACAAGATTGGTTACGTCCACCTCAACCATCATCCAAGCATGCGGGGATTCATGCTTGCTTTGTACCATGCGTGACGCTATCGTTTTACGAACTGGCGTTACAGGGATGCTCTGGTCTCCTGCTGCTACAGATACTTGACTTGGTGCTGAAGAAGTCATTGGGCTGAGACTATTGGACTGCGATGTCACTGACATAGATGGTGCTGGTGCACTAGTCGGTATTGTAGCAGGCTGTGGAGTAGTTGCTAATTTGTTCGCATCGGTTGCTTGTGGTAAGCCACCTTGATCAATCACCTTTTGTATATCTTTACGGGTAATCCGTCCTTCTAAGCCAGTGCCTGTCACATGGGCTAGATCAATATTATGCTCCTGAGCAAGACGCATCACAGCAGGGGAATAGCGTTGTTTACTTCCCGATTGCCCCTTCGTTTCATTTCTCACAGCTCCACCTGTTGAGGCAGGAGCTGAAGACGGCATTGATGTGGCAGATTCCGGCAAGCTTTCTTCTACACTGCCTGTTGAATTGCTGACACTTTCCGTTCCTTCTTCTATATAAAGGATCAGAGTACCGACACTAACTGTCTCTCCTTCAGGAACGATGATCTCCTTGATGCGTCCCGATACAGTGGAGGGCACTTCGGCGGTTACCTTATCTGTATTTACTTCAGCTAACGGATCATACTTGTTGACCACATCGCCCACATTTACGAGCCACTTGGTGATGGTACCTTCTGTAACGCTCTCGCCCAATTGTGGCATGAGTACTTTCGTTGCCATGGTTCGTCCTCCTTTTGCCTAGAAGTGCGCTAATTCACGCATCGCTTCCAATACTTTTTCTGGACTTAACATAAAGAATTTTTCCATCGGTGGGCTGTATGGCATTGCCGGTACATCGGGTCCACACAGACGCTTAATTGGCGCATCCAAATCGAATAGGCAATGCTCAGCGATAATAGCGGCTACCTCGCCACCAACTCCGCCTTCTTTATTATCTTCATGGATAATTAACACTTTTCCCGTCTTAGAGGCCGCTTCTACGATCGCTTCCTTGTCTAGCGGATAAAGTGTACGCAGATCTAGAACATGGGCAGAAATTCCTTCTTGAGCGAGCTTTTCCGCTGCCTGCAAAGCAAAATGCAGGGTAAGTCCGTAAGAGATGACAGTAATATCGTCTCCTTCTCGCTTTACGTCTGCCTTGCCAATTGGTACTGTGTAATCTTCCTCTGGCACTTCGCCTTTAATTAAGCGATAGCAACGTTTATGTTCAAAAAACAGAACCGGATCTTCGTCACGGATAGCTGCTTTTAATAAACCTTTTGCATCATATGGGGTAGAAGGAACTACCACTTTTAACCCTGGAACGTTCGTAAACATCGCTTCTAAGGATTGCGAATGGTACAAGGCCCCATGTACCCCTCCACCAAACGGAGCTCGAACAGTAAGCGGGCAATTCCAATCATTATTGGAACGATAACGCATTTTAGCGGCCTCGGAAACAATTTGGTTCACCGCTGGCAAAATGAAATCAGCAAATTGTATCTCTGCAATAGGACGCATGCCTACCGCTGCTGCTCCGATTGCTACACCCACAATCGCTGATTCAGCTAATGGTGTGTCGATAACACGCTGCTCTCCAAACTCTTCAATCATACCATTTGATGCACGGAAAACCCCTCCGCGTACTCCTACGTCCTCTCCCAACAGAAATACTTTAGGATCACGACGCATTTCTTCCTTCATCGCCATGGTAATTGCATCAATAAAAGAAATAACTGCCATCTTAAGTCCCCCTTACGATCCGTATACGTGAATCAAAGTAGATTCTGGCGCTGGATATGGCGCCTGCTCAGCGTATTCCGTCGCTTCGTCTACAATTGCTTGCACTTCGTTAGATAGAGCCGACTCTGACTCATCCGTTAAGAGGCCTATCTCTTTTAAATAATGGGCAAAGGTAATGATGGGGTCTTGTTTTTTCGCTTCGTCCACTTCTCCGCGATCGCGGTATACACGATCATCATCATCACTTGAATGAGGCACCAGACGATAGGTTACGGCTTCGACTAAGGTAGGACCTTCCCCAGACTTTGCTCGATCAACCGCTTCTTTCATGACACGATACACTTCAATAGGGTCGTTACCATCTACGCTAACCCCTGGGAATCCATAACCAACTGCGCGGTCAGCCACGCTTTCGCAGGCCAACTGCTTTTTCAAGGGTACGGAAATGGCATATTTATTATTTTCGCAGAAGAAAATAACCGGCAATTTATGAACCCCTGCAAAGTTAGCCGCTTCATGGAAATCACCTTGGTTGCTAGACCCTTCGCCAAAAGAGGTGAAAACAGCATGATTCTCACCTGTCATTCGACCTGCTAAGGCAATTCCGACAGCATGTGGCACCTGTGTCGTAACGGGACTCGATCCTGTTAAAATTCGGTATTTCTTCCCGCCAAAATGACCAGGCATTTGACGGCCGCCACTGTTAGGATCTTCAGCTTTTGCAAAAGCCGACAGCAACGTATCGCGAGCTGTTTGCCCAAAGACCATAACCGCTCCAAAATCACGATAGTACGGGCATAAATAATCTTTTTCTTTATCAAAGGCAAAAGCAGCCCCAACCTGAGCGGCTTCCTGTCCTTGGCAGGAAATAACGAACGGAACTTTACCAGCTCGGTTTAACAGCCAAAGACGCTCATCCACTTTTCTTGCCAAGAGCATGTAGCGATACATGTCCAGCACTTGCTCATCGGTTAAACCTACAGCCTGATGACGATTCTTTGTCATAAGGTTTCCTCCCTGCATTTAAGAATGAATAGCCAGATTGTCAACATCCAGAGCCGCTTCCGCAAAGGCTTCCGACAATGTCGGGTGCGGATGAATGGTATGGGCGATCTCCCATGGGGTCGCATCCAATACACGCGCTAATGCTCCTTCTGAAATCATTTCAGTAACATGCGGCCCAATCATATGTACACCAAGTACATCATTGGTTTGTTCATCGACAACCAATTTTACAAATCCGTCGTTTTCTCCAAAAACCAATGCTTTTCCTAGTGATTTAAAACTAAATTTGCCTGTTTTAACGCGATACCCCTGTTGTTTCGCTTCTGCTTCACTTAAGCCTACACTTGCTACTTCGGGTCGGCTATAGGTGCATTTGGCTACCTTTGCCGGATCAAGTGTCTCCACTGGTCGATTATTCATATGCTCAACGGCCAAAATTCCTTCGTGAGCAGCTACGTGAGCCAATTGAATCCCACCAATCACGTCTCCTACTGCATAGATATGCGGTTCAGCCGTTTGATAGGTAGAATTAACTGCAATATGCCCCTGATCCACCTTAATTTCAGTGGCTTCTATGCCTAAATTATCTACATTAGCTTGACGGCCTACAGACAAGAGCATTTTTTCAGCGACAAAGGTTTGAATTTCTCCCTTTACTTCCGCTTGTACGCTTACCTGACCTTCCGCCACCTGAGCGCTTTCGGACATCACTTTTGCATTTGTCACGATTTTTACTTTCCGTTTTTTAAGTATGCGGGTTAATTCCTTACTGATATCAGCATCCTCTGTTGGCAAAATGCGATCCCCGTACTCGATTACGGTAACATCCACACCAAAGTCGCTTAACAAGGATGCCCATTCAATACCGATAACTCCTCCACCAACGATGATCATAGACGCTGGGAGCTGTTCCATTTCCAACGCTTCATCGCTCGTCATTATATGTATTCCATCTATATTTAGGCCAGGTAAAACTCGTGGTCTAGAGCCAGTTGCAATCAATAAGAAGCGAGGAACGATGATTTCTTGTTCACCATCTGTTGTCTCAATGCGCACCGCACCAGCTTGCGGAGAAAATATGCTTGGTCCCATTACGCGACCAAATCCTTGATATATTTTGATTTTTCCTTTGCTCATCAAGTATTCTACGCCTTTATGCAATTGCTCTGTAATCGAGCGTTTGCGCTGTTGTACCAGCTCAAAATCCAGCTCTACATTACCTGTGCGCACCCCATATTTCTCACTTTCCTTGAGAGTGGCAAAAACCTCGGCACTACGCAATAATGCTTTGGATGGTATGCATCCGCGGTGTAGGCACGTTCCGCCCATTTTATCCTTTTCGACGATGGCTACCGACATGCCTAATTGTGTGGCACGGATCGCAGCTACATAGCCGCCAATTCCTCCACCAAGCACGACAAGATCAAATTCTTGGGACATGTTCATATCTCCTTTACCCTGTAGTAGCTATGTATTGCTTTTGCCTTACCGAGACACATTATACCACATTCCATGACCTGGTACTAAAAAAAGAGCTGGATGTGTCAAGAAATGGTCCAACTCCTACTCTTTCTCATTTGTTCTGCCTTTTTATCTTGGGATTTGGCATGAAGTAGATCGTGTAGGTAGTGCAAGAATCAATTACATTCTTGCACTACCGTACTACCAATGCTTTTTTCAGTCAAGTTGTTCTTACTTTGGTAAGCTTGCTTTTGGATCACGCAAAAACGTTTTACGCGATCTAGCTAGACGAGCAATACGCTCCTCTGCCATGCGATCAGCCGCTTTGTACGTAGGAATATTATCGCGATCTGCAATCTCAAACACGCGGTTCATATTATCGTAAATCGTCTCTACCTTCTTCATAGCACGTTCACGGTTATAGCCATGCAATTCATCTGCAACGTTAATGACACCACCAGCGTTAATTACATAATCAGGCGCATAGACGATGCCCATTTCCTGGATAATGTCGCCGTGACGTTCTTCTTTTAATTGATTATTAGCCGCTCCAGCAATTACTTTGGCTTTAAATTGTGGAATGGTGTCATCATTGATAATTGCACCTAATGCACATGGAGAGAAGATATCGCACTCAACGCCGAAGATTTCATTGACTCCTACCGCTTTAGCTCCGAAGTCCACAACCGCACGTTGAACATTTTCCATGTTAATATCCGTTACAATTAGATTTGCACCTTCTTCATGCAGATAACGGCACAAATTGTAAGCAACATTCCCTACCCCTTGAACAGCAATCGTTTTACCGGAGAGATCATCATGACCAAAGCCGCGTTTTGCTGCTGCCTTCATCCCGCGATACACACCATAGGCTGTTACAGGAGAAGGATTTCCGCCAGAACCAAATGCTGGTGATACGCCTGTTACATAGTTGGTTTCTTGATAAATTAAATCCATATCAGCAACAGTTGTTCCCACATCTTCAGCCGTAATATAACGTCCGTTCAAGCCTTGGACAAAACGCCCGAATGCTCGGAATAACTCTTCGCTCTTATCTTTACGAGGATCACCGATAATAACCGCTTTTCCTCCGCCCAAATTAAGTCCTGCTGCCGCAGCTTTATACGTCATACCACGAGACAAGCGAAGTGCATCTTCAATTGCCTCTTCCTCGGAATTATACATCCACATACGTGTACCACCCAAAGCTGGGCCAAGCGTTGTATCATGAATCGCAATTATTGCTTTTAATCCAGAAGTCTCATCCTGACAAAGCACCAATTGTTCATAATCGTATTTTTGCAGATAATCAAAGATTTTCATGAGTAGCCCTCCTGCTGTTTCTATTCCAAAACGATTTTGGGGTTTGTTTTTCTTTCTATGAATTCGCTTACACAACCTACCTTTTTTCTAAAGCAATAAGCATGCCAACCCATAAGATATTTGTGAACAATCGGTGGAGAGGATGTGAACAACACGTTTCACTTTATCTATGATGAAATATTTTGCACAACTTTGCAATCCTTTGCACGCAAAATTTTGCAGATCTTCACAAACCATCTTGTGGATTCGTTTCCAAAATGCCTAGTTTCTCCATTTTGTAATAAAGATTGCGTAAGGATACGCCTAACTGCTTAGCTGCTTCTGTTCGATTGCCCTTTGCCTTATGTAACTCTTGTAGAATACATTGTTTCTCCGCCTCTTCGACGGCTTGCTTTAAGGTTCTACTTTTCCTATTAGTTGGTTTCTGATTGACTGCTTCCGTTTGAGAAGCATAAGTTCGTTCCAAGGGCGGCAAATGATGCGGCATGATCTCTATCTCTGTAAATTTCATGTGAATAATAGCCCGTCCCAAAATATTTTCGAGCTCACGAACGTTACCTGGCCAACGGTATCCTTTTAGGACATCTAATGTGGATTTGTTGATTTGCTGAACGTGGCGACCATATTCGAGATTAAATTTTTGGAGCAAAAAACTAGCAAGCACTTCCAAGTCCTCCTGTCGTTGACGCAGAGGTGGTATGTAGATCGGGAGCACATGTAAGCGATAATACAAATCTTCTCGGAATTTGCCTGCTTGTATTGCTGTTTCCATATGAACATGTGTAGCTGCAATAATGCGAACATCGATTGGAATCGCTTTGGTGCCACCAACACGGATGATCTCTTTTTCCTGTAATACGCGTAAAAGCTTAGCCTGCATGCCCATTGATAGCTCACCAATTTCGTCTAGGAAAATGGTACCGCCACTAGCTTCCTCAAATAAACCGCGCTTGCCTCCACGTTTTGCACCAGTGAAGGCTCCCTCTTCATAACCAAACAGTTCACTCTCTAACAGGGTCTCTGATAAGGATGCACAATTAACCCGAATGAATTGATTGTACTTTCGCGAGCTTCCATTGTGAATCGCATGGGCAAACAATTCTTTACCCGTTCCTGATTCACCGCGCAAAATGACAGTAGCTGGAGTCATGGCAGCCAGCTTAGCCTGTTCGATCGCACCCTTCATCGTTTCACTATCCCCGATAATATCATCGAAGGTATACTTTGCTTCCAGAGTGCGGATCAGTCGTTTAGCCGTCTCTAATTCTTCAGATAAGGTCTTAAATTCAGATATATCATGAATAACGCCTACACTGCCACGCAATTCTCCATTAACCAGCACCGGGGCTACGTTTACCACCACATCCTTACGCATTGGCCCTAGCTTCATACGTACACCGCGAACTGGTTTTTTGGTACGCAGCACTTGCATATGCATACTCTCACCTTCAGAAATATCCACAGTAGCTGGCTTGCCTATAACATCCTCGGGTGTCATTCCCGTAATGCGTGTATAGGCTGGATTAATTAATAGTCCGATCCCATCGCCATCAACAACAGAAATCGCCTCGTCAGAGGAATGTAAAATTCCTTGTAATAAGCTTTGTAATTCTTTTAAATCAGTTACCTCTTCAAGTAAAGATATAATCTCGGTAATATCTCGGAAGACGGAGACAGCCCCGACCACTTCCCCAGCATCATTTCGTACAGGTACCCGATTCGTAATAATACGAGTGTCATTTGTTAAAGCCTGCTCCTGATTAATCTCTGGATGACCGGATTTTAGTACATAGTGTAAACGCGTATTCGGAATCGTATGCTCCGCACGCGTACCAATCACTTCATTCTTAGACAACCCCATCAGCTTTTCACTAGCTCGATTAAAGATCGTTACCTTCCCCTCTTCATTGACAGCAATAATTGCGTCATGAGTGGAGTTTAGCATGGTATCATACTCTCGTTGCTTCTGACGAAGTGTCTGAATAAGCTTTTCGCGTTCACGAATTAATTTCATGATAATACTCGTAAAGTTACCTGGTATTAAAACCGTTTCAGCACGCTTTTTCTTTAAAATGTCATCATAGGCATGAGGATCGCCAGTTGCTTCTAAAATCAAATCCACATCAGCCAAATAAGGAACATAATCCGTCCCTACCTGTATCCCAAGAGAGTTAGCCACTAGTATACCTGGGGCATCAGCATTGTGGTCGACCACAGCAATCAGCCTTACACCCTCCATCTGCAACAATAAGTGGATTAGTAGTGTACCGCCTTTTCCAGCCCCCACTACAATAACTTTATGCATATAAAACCCACCCCTTTCATTGAGGACTGCTGCTATGGCTGAATCTTCCATCTTACATTTTATCGTATTTTGTAGGTTAGACAAGCATCCCCAGATGTTTTATGATGGAAATAAACAAACCTTTACAAAAGGATGTGTCTTGGTTGCTTGGTCAAAGAATCGTTGCGTTGCTCATCATGGTGATTCCCGCTGTCATCGCAGGCTGGGGCTTTAAGATAATGCGCGATACACTATATCAATACTTTAATCCTGATATCAATCAATTTATGTGGGGGTACTTTACTTTAGGAGCCTTTTTATTTGTTGTGCCTATTGCATTTATTGGAGGCTTTATTTTGCATCATGACCGTAGACGCAATCGTGTTCAACCGCGCTTTATGAAGCGAGATCCCGATGAAGATGAGGAGTAAGAAGCTTCGCTATGCATAGGCGGAGCTTTTTTTCCCCCCAACAAATCTAGTTTATGCAAAAGAGGGCGATTACGGATAAAGGTCGTAAATGAATAACGCTCTGCCAATATATGCAGAAACAGAAACAGCAGAAAAAAAACAATTTTGATGTTCATGGGAGTAGTACAGATTAACGTGTACCCTAAAATAAAACCAAGATAATTGGAGCCTGTATCTCCTAGCATGACCATACGTTTTGCATCATGATAAAATAAAAGAAGGGTCGCACTAATAATGGGATAAATCATAATCCACGACACTGGTACGCTAAAAAAAGGAGTCGATACTAACACAAGAATAAATAGGCTCAAGAACACCTTGCTGGCTCTTCCTGGTCGCAGATCAAATAGGTTTATTAGATTAATCGACAAGGCAAGGAGGATGGTATGAAACAGAATCTCCAGCACATTATCATATAAAGCCAGACAAATAATGAGAGAGATATTGCCCCCTGCCCAGGCTTTTAAAAAGCCACTGGTCATTCTTCGCTCAGTAACTAATATACCGACATGTCCGCGGAATCCCTTAATATGCTTATCGGGTGCGCAGTCATCCTGCCAGCCCAGCGCGGCGATTGCAAAAGAACCACAAAGAAAAAACACTCCCAATTTCCAAGGTAATGCTACAGAAGGCTGGAAACACCATAATAGCAAGAGCAGCAAATAGGTACTGGTAATATAAAAAAATAAAAACCACCCGCAGCCTGTTGGTATCAATTCCTCTTGATAATTTAATCTGACAATCTCGTGTTTCTTCAATATTTTTATTCCTCGAAGGAAAAATACATCGTGCAAGATCAGCGGTAGCATGATGGCAATACAGGATAATAATAGTATGGAATTATTCATCTCTTTTCCGCCTCCTGCCGCTTGCGTTGTAAGGTTCGGTACACATGCCAAAACTCTTTGCCCCTATGCAAAAATCCGTGAAGATTGTTTGTTGTATAACGATGTGTGAAATTCACCGGAACTTCTATGATTCGATATCCAGCCCGTAAAATATCAATTGTCATTGCTACCTCAATCCCAAACCCACAATCCACGAAACGAACACAGGAAAATAAATCGCGTCTAAAAGCTCTTTGTCCGGATAAAGGGGCTTGCAGCTTCTGCAGAGTCATCTGTACTATCCCTTGCTGGGCCAGCTTTTTAGCCAGTCCAAAGCCAGCCTTACGAGGGGCTTTAGGTAATATAGCTATCGACATATCACAATCTTTTCTGACGACAGGAGTCAGTAATTTATCTACTTCACGGGCGCTCTTTTGTAAATCAGCATCCAAAAACAAAATAATATCACCTGTAGCTTCCTTCCAGCCCGCATGCAAAGCAGCTCCCTTGCCAACATTCTTAGGCATGATAATGAGCTGATCCACCCAAGGCCGAGCGATGTTAGCAGTACAATCGATACTCCCATCATCTACTACAATCAACTCATGGATGAACGATGACCCTCTTAATGTAGAAACGGTTTCCTCAATCCAATCCTGCTCATTAAAGGCTGGAATAATCGCGCTAACTCTCATACCATTCCCCTACTAACGTGCGTCCAGAGCGTATAGCCAACAGTACGAATGGTTGGATGCATGAATAAAAGCAGAAGAAGTAAGCACAAAGAGCTTGCCACAACAGTCCCCACAGAAGGTTTGTACATTTCTTTTTGCTGAATCAAGTAATGAACGCCCTTTGCGTCAATCAGCTTATGTCCAATGCGAGTACGAATAAGAAAGGTACTAGCCATTCCCTTTCTTCCTTTTTCCAAGAAATCTTGCATGTTGGTATGACTCCCGACTGTAATAATCCGAGTTGCCTGACCTTGATAAGCAACCAGCATAGCTACGTCCTCACTCGTACCAGGAGCGGATAAGAGCTGATACGGCACCCCCAGCCTATCTAACCGACTTCGCCCCGGTGCGATTCCATTTTTATAAGCGTGCAAGATAATGTCTGCTCCAGAATAAAGAGCCCGATCCGATACGCTATCTAAATCACCTATAATAACGTCAGGAACCCATCCACAGCTCAGGATGATATCAGCTCCCCCATCTACCGCAAGCAGAATTGGGCGATATTTCTTTATAAAAGAGGATAATGAGTGAAGATCGTCTCGTGCAGAGGGCCCACGGTTCACAAGCACAACAAAGCGATTCGTAAACGATGCACGGATGCTGATAGATGGAAGTCTAGCTGTAAAAAGGTTTTTTTCTTGTTCCAGAAACGATAGCGTATTTGTTAGAAAATGTATGTAGTGTTTTGGCTCGTGATTTATAGCTTGCTGCGCTCTCGTTTCGTAATCTGACATACGAAATGGACGTAGAGCAATCTTGATTGGTTTTTTGGCAGGAAGAGCATGTAGGCAATCATTGATAATTTCGATTTGCTTTCCGTCTAAAAACTCTTGTAAATCTCTTGTAACAGATGCTGTATGTTCGATCTCATAAAGTATGATGTTCTCTTGTAAAAGAAGTGCTGCTCCTTCTGTCAAAAAATCGCCTGTCAAAAAGGGGGAGAGATTGATAACTGCTTGTACTTGAGATGCAATCAGGTCTTCAGCCGCTGTTACATCCAGATTTTTATGGTCAATCATGGCAATATGCCCTGCCTTTAATCGCTGACACAGCCACTTGGTTTTTGAATCTGTCATGAGGGTTCCCTTAATGTGAACAGAATCGGACTTGCCTTTACGCCATCTCATTATTACTCCACCTCCTATTTCTAGTATGACGTAACCCCTTCTTGATCATGCGTCAATAGGAGAACGTTATTGGAATTGACTTTGGATTCTTACACGAAATAAACATAAAAAAAGAAGCTTTGCAAAAGCAAAAGCTTCTCATGATGAAACCACTTACATTTTACAATTACGCACCTGTTGCGAATTTAAGAATAAGGAAATCGGCGTAGACAAATACTGCTAATGACACTAAGCCAAACGCTGTGGCAAACCTGTTTTTCGCCTTTATTGAACGAAAAACCCCAGCAAAAATAAACAGAGTTATCAGAAACATGGTTACGTCCATAACCCATTGCATCCCAATTCAACCCCTTTGCAAATAATGTACCTGTCCAAGGATAGCAAACAATGGCAATTCAATTATATAATGGAGCCAATATTGAAACAAGTCATAACAGCAATTGTGACAAGTAAATTCACAAGTTTCCTACCAATCTATAGATTGGCAATTTTCCTGCTTGATCAACTCTTCTATCTTTTATTTTGTTGCAATCCATAACGTCCAGCGATCTCCCTCTTCGATCTGTACAGATGCAAAACCCGCTTGAAGCAAGGCTTCCTTTATTGCCTCAGCGCTTGGCCTTCGTTGCTCTTCCACGCTTTTTAGCTTAGGAAAAAATTCAAATAAATATCCCCGTAAATGAGCAGGGCTCCCTGGTAATAGCAATCCATTAACGTCAGAGCGTCGATCGTTATCTGGCCGAAAATGGTGTTTTCCCGACTATCATAATGGAGCTAGATAGTTTTAGTGCTGTTAAGCAGATGGTGTTACAAAATTTAGGGATTGCTCTCTTACCTTCACGTTTCGTTCAACTGGAAAAGCTGCAGGGAACATTAGTTGCAATTGATATTTCTCAAGGCACGTTTACCCGGCCTACACTACTCGCCTATCCTGCTGAAAAAGCAAACGATCTGCGTCTCGCATCCTTTATAGATTGGGTGATACACATTATGATCACTGATGGGATTGGTAAAAGTTTTTCATTGCTTTTTGACTAATTGACGCCATGTGTTTTGCGGAAATGGGGATGCTATGAAAGACATTTTCAACAGCCAACCTTTTAAGAAAGGAAGTGCCATGATGTCCAAGCATAACGGAGTCAAACCTAAGCAAAGTGATAAAAATAATCCCTCACAAACGCGATCTTCCCATACCATGAGCAAGGAATCGCAAGCAAAACCTATTTCCCGATAGCGCTAAAGTGAACCAGTGGAAAGGAGGCTATCTCATGAACATGCTTACTTCACAATACAACCAACAAATCAGTATGCATAAGCAACAAGCTCAAGCCCATCTAACTCAAGCTCAGGCTCACGAGCAACAAGCTCTGATTCATCGTCAACAGGCAGATTTACATGATAAACAGGCAATGCTTTTAATGCAGACTTCACAGCAAATGACTCAAAATTCAAAGGCAATGCCGGTTTATTCTCAGCAGCTTATGAACCAAACCATTGACAGGCAACAGCAGGAAAATCAGGTTGCATACAATAATCAGGTTTCAAAGGCTTCTCTAGCTTTTAAAGGCAAGGTTCCAAGCGACGAGGAATTAGCTACTGGACATAAATCGTTAAGCAAATGATTTGTTCCAAGCTTAAAAAAGTTACCCCCCTTTGACTAATAAAGTTAAAGGGGGGTAACTTTTTACATATCGTCCGTCTGATAAGCAGGTTGTTTTCAACAAAAGATTACATAACAATAAAAACTGGGCAACTTCCTTGTACTCCCATCTTCTTTGAATATAAAAAAGAGTCTACCCCCTTTTGTTAAAATGAAACTTTCTGTTCTGCTGGCTGGTCTAATAGTGGAACCAAACGATTGGAGCATTTGTTTGAAAGGAGAGAACGATATGCCCGCGCATACTCCAAATCATTCCTCGAAGGAGAGCGATCATCTTTATAAACTTATCGAAGAAAACAAGGAGCATTTGT
Organism: Brevibacillus sp. SKDU10; assembly: GCF_001645205.1. Lineage (NCBI taxonomy): Bacteria > Bacillati > Bacillota > Bacilli > Caryophanales > Paenibacillaceae > Brevibacillus > Brevibacillus sp. SKDU10. Next base: position 21,550 of record NZ_LSSO01000012.1, read on the forward strand.
ACAGACTCGCTTATAGTTTTGTAAAAAACAGAGAAGAAGCACTGGATATCGTACAGGAAACGATATATAAAGCTATTGTCTCAATTGATACCCTGAGAAAACCTGAATTTCTCAAATCGTGGCTGTATCGTATCGCGATTAATTGCTCTCATAATTCCTTGCGAAAGACGCGAAGAATGGTAGTTATGGACACGAGTATTTTGGAAAATGTTATGCAGCATTCGGATAAAAATCGGGATGATATCTTCGATGTAAGACAGGCACTAGAAAAACTCGATCTAAAATATAAGACAGTAATTATCTTAAGATTTTTCGAAGATATGACACTGGAGTCCGTAGCAGAAATCTTGGACGTGCCCGTAAGTACTGTTAAAACGCGTCTCTATCGGGGACTTCAAAAATTAAAAATTGATTTGCAGGAGGTTGAACATCTTGAACAATCAATTAAATGAAGTAAAAAAGAGCTATGAAAGCATCGAAATACCCAAGGAGCTAGATGCTGTAATCCAATCGGCTAAAGCAAAGGCTAATGCAGAATTATCATCGCGAAATAAGGGAGTAAGACCAATGAAAATGAAAACAAGCAGAATGGTAATGAAGGGACTTGGCGGAGTCGCGGCCATGTTTATATTGTTTGGCGCTGCCGTCAACACACTGCCGAGTTTTGTTGCTGCTGCAGCACATGTACCGTTTCTAGGAAGCCTTGTAAAGGTATTGCAATTTAATGGCGGGTATGCCGATGGCGGCGAAAGAACGGACGGAAGTGGCATCAAGCCAATTACGCTCGTAAAAGAAAAAGATGCCGAGCAAATTGTCATCAACTTTGCCCAAGGTAACGAGGAATCGGGAGAAGCACCACAAAAAAACGCCCCTGCTTTCAACATATCCTATCAGGAAAATCCATACACAATGACTTTTACCTTGAATGGCGTAAGATGGTTTGATCAGCAAACCTTTGAGGAACTGAAGAAGAGTGATTTGATAGCAGATGCATACCGATTGATTACATTAGACGATTCTTCTGATCGTTTCGTATTTGTCTTTACATCACCAGTTAAATATGAAGTAAAGGAATATTCGGACCCTGCCCAAATCGTATTGAATCTTTCAAAAGATAATCAGGCACAGCTAAAAACTGTATACTCCATCAGAACTGCCGCATATCCACTCGGGGAGCAATTTGCTTTAATGGAAGAAGCGCTATTTGAGGAAAAAGGAATTCGTATTCTAAAAGACAGCGAGAATATGTTTTATATTGAAGTAGGAATGGTAGAAAACATGGAGACAGCAAAACAAAAAGCTTCGGAAATAAATGAAAAGTACGCGAAAACCTTTAAAGAAGAGTACGGAATGGAATTTAACGTCTTTGTTGAAAAAAGGGGAAAATAAACATTCCATATTGGACGAGACTGTTCCATTAAGCTAGAAATCATATAACACTCCATAAAAAATAGGATGCCGAATCTCCTACTGCAATTGGTGACACGGCATCCTATTTCTATTCTTTATATTATTCGTAACGCAATGCTTCAATTGTATCAAGCTTGGCGGCTTTGTTTGCCGGATAGATTCCAAAGAAAACCCCAATTGCACTAGAGAAGCCAAATGCGATCAGAATACTTTCCCAGGATGTAACAGGAGGCATGCCTGCAATTGAGATAATAATAGAAGTAAGTCCAAGACCAAGAGCGACCCCTATCCCACCACCAATTAAGCAGACAATAATGGATTCGATCAAAAATTGGGTCAAGATATCCCGTTTTTTGGCACCAAGCGCTTTTCGAATCCCGATTTCGCGTGTGCGCTCCGTTACGGAGACGATCATAATGTTCATTACCCCGATACCGCCAACTAAAAGAGAAATTCCGGCGATAACAGAGAAGGCTATCGTCAACTTGTCAAGCATCCCCGTGATCCACTCTAAATTATTGTCTTTGTCTGTTACCACATAATGATCGGTATGCTTATGAACGCGATTTAGATATTGCTTGGTAAAGTCCACCCCGGCTTGAATCGTAGCATTTGATTTGGCTTGAATGTGGAACATGCTTACCGTTGCTTTTTCATTGTGATTGAGATAAGTTCGTGCCGGCATGTACACCAGATCCTGCATGCCACCGCCCATAAAGCCCTGCATATCATTTTTTAGAATCCCAATGACAACAAAGGAAGTATCTGACATGTAAATCCGATTTCCTACCGCATTTCCCTGAGGGAATAATTTATCTGCTAAGCCCTTGTCTAAGACAACAACATCACGTTGCTCTTTATCGTCATCTCTGGTGTAGAAACGACCCTTCTCCATCTTATAGCTCGAATTTACCTCTAAAAAGTTACCCGTTGTCCCATATATTTGAGCACTGATATCCTTTTTCTTATCCTTGATGGTTCCGCCACCGTAGATTTGAGCCATGACATTTTTAATGTAAGGATTAATTCTTTCCAGGGTAACGGCATCATCGATGGTCAAATCATCATCCTTGACAGGCTCATCGCTCTCCCAGCTTATCCTTGCGGTAAACTTTGGATCGGCTACATTTCCGAACTGATTTGTCATCATTTCTTTTCCGCCCTTACCCATTGTCATAATGGCAATGACGGAAGCGATGCCGATAATAATTCCTAGCATGGTTAAAATGGAACGCAGTTTATTGGACCAAATACCATCTATAGCAATGCGAAAGCTTTCGATGAGGTTCATGTAGCGAACACCTCGTTTTCATCTGCGACAGCAAAGAGTCGTTCTTTTACTTTTTCATCCTTAATAATGACACCATCTTTAAAGACAACAATACGTTCTGCGTGCTGGGCGGTATCCAATTCATGCGTAACAAGAATAATGGTAACTCCCTGTGCGTGCAATTCTTGGAAAATGGCCATAACCTCTGCGGTAGAGCGGCTATCTAGG